>JAUXCH010000870.1 GCA_030618975.1 Planctomycetia bacterium | reverse complement strand
CCCGGGCGCTCCGGGGGCTCGCGGACAGCGGGGTCCGCGTGCGGGCCGAGATCTTCGCGCCCTGGAAGAGCGAGCCCGAGGCCCTGCCCGAGCGCCTCGTGCTGCGCCTCCTTCCGATCCTGGCGGCCTCGGGCATCCTCGACGTCGACGTCGACGTCGACGTCGATGTCGAGGAGGCTCCGCCGGACCGGCCCGCCGGCGATTGAGGCCGACCCGCGCCGCCTGTCCCCCTCGGGCCGCCGCCCACCCAGAAGCCGGCGTCCCCCGGGAAGCCGGCGTGCGCCCCGACGATCGCCCCCGGCGACCGAGCGCCCTGCGGCGGCTCTAGACGGGGCGCACCCAGGCGACGCCGTCGACCACCCCGAAGCGGACGTCGAACGACACCAGGTCGGCGCCCGACTCCAACGCGTGCGCGGCGATCCAGATGTCGTGGGTGGGGAGGGGGCGCCCCTTCTTCCGGAGCGAGGTCGCGACGCGCGCGAAGCGATCGATCGTCGTCCGCGTCACGGGGAGGAAGGTGACGAACGGGGAGTCGAGCAGGCGCTCGAGCTCGCGCGCCTGCTCCTCGAAGTGCCGCCCGCGGCGGAAGCCGTAGAGCAGCTCGCCCGCGACGACCGCGGAGACGAGCAGCCCCTCGGCCCCGCGCACGAGGGAGGCCACGGCCTCGTTGCCGCGCTTCCACTCCGCGTAGGCGCCGGTGTCGAGGAGGACCCTCACGACCACAGGTCCGGGTCGAGCTGCTCGAAGTCGGCCACCGCCTGCTTGAACGACCGGGTCTCGGCCGCGCTCCAGGTGCCCGCCAGGGCGTCGAGCGCGGGGCCGATATCGCCGCCTCGTCCGGAGGAGGGGGGCCTGAGCCCCGCCGCCTCCTCGAGCATCCGGACGACCGCCTTGTTGAGCGAGATCCCCTCGCGCCTCGCCCGGTCGCGGAGGACGCGCTCGAGATCGCGCCCGAAGCCGCGAATCGTCAGCTGGCGGAGGGGTGACTCTTTTCGACTCACAATGAGTCACTCTAGCCGCGGCCCGCCCCGCACGCCAGCGGCGGGTTCCCGACACGGTCCCGGCACCCCGCGGCCGGTCGTGGGGTCCCCTTCGACGGTGCCCACTCTCCGGGGCCACTCCCCGGGCCCGCCCCCCCAGGCGCCCGCGCCGGGTCGCCCGGCCCCTCAGGCGAGGTCGACGAGGGCGAGGGGGTCCTCGCCGGTCGCCTGCTCGAGCGCTTCTCGGATCCCGGTCGTCAGGCGCTCCTGCAGGTCGATGAGCGGAGACGGACCGTAGCGCTCGCGCAGGTCGGCGAAGCGGAGATCCGGGTGGACCGCCTCGTCGAGGCGCATGCACGAGTCGGCGAGCGCCGCGCAGTGCTCCTCCCAGGTCAAGGTGGTGGCGTCGATCAGGGAGCAGCAGTCGTCGACCTCGGCTTCCGGGAGGCCCGCGGCCAGCAGGTCCGCGCGGGACGCGCCCTTCGTGGAGTGGGAGATGCAGGCGAACGCGTAGGGGGAGAACTCCGTGCCGCGGAGGTAGCGGTGGCCGGCGCGTTGGTGGTCGTCGTGCTGCCCCAGCGCGCGCCCCGTGTCGTGGAGCAGCGTGCCCACGGCCGCGGCCTCCACGTGGCAAGGCTCGCCGGCGCGGGCGAGCGAGGTGGCGAACGCGCGGGCCAGGCCGGCGCCGCCTCGCAGGTGGGCCAGCAGACCGTCCGCGGCCTCGGGGAGCGCGGCGAGGAACGCATCGGCCTCCGGCTCGGTCCGCGGTTCGAGGTCGAACAGCGCGCGGTCCTTCAGGTACAGCGCGGCGTCCCGCAGGACGGCCCGGGTGTTCGCGTGGGGGAGGCGTCCCCGCGCGTCCGGGAGGCGGTACCAGCCCGCGTCGGTGTGCTCGTGGGAGAGGCGGACGGTTCCCGGCCCCGCCTGCGCCGGGAAGTAGCCCTCTCTTGCCAGGAAGTACACCGAGTGCTTTTCGTGGCGGCGGCCCTTGCGGGCCACGGGGTAGGTGATCTCGGCGCGGAAGCCCGGCAGCGGATCGAGGCCCTCCAGGCCGGTCTCCTCCGCGGTCTCCCGGCGCGCGGTCTCGAGCTCGCTCTCCCCCTCGTCCACATGGCCCTTGGGGAATCCGGCCTCGTTCCACTTCGTGCTGGTGAGGAGCAGGTACTCCCAGCCGTCGCCCCGCTCCCGGGCGACCACGAACCCGCAGGCCTTGGGAAGGTACGCCATGCCCGTATTCAACCGTGCCGGAGCAGGGGAGGGCGTGTCGGAGCAGGGGGGG
>JAUXCH010000215.1 GCA_030618975.1 Planctomycetia bacterium | reverse complement strand
GGAAGAGCAGGGTCGGGACCCCGGGGTGCCCATGGACGTCTCCGCGGTCAGGGTGTCGTACCCGCCGCCTCCCGAGGGGTTTCGGCTACCCCGGCGGCGCCCGGCTCGACACCTCCGACGAGCAGCCCCGGCCGTCCCTACCTCTCGACGCCCCCGGCGTCTAGCATCGAAGACCTCGGGAGGGCACGGCGGTGATCGGGTTGCGGAAGGGCGAGGGCGGTTTCCTGCGACGTCGCGCAGGCGAGATCGTGCCCTGCGGCGTCGGCCTCGTCGCCGGGATGCTGGCCGGCCCCTTCTTCGGCCTGGTGGGCGGGATCGTGGTCTTCCTCCTCGCGTGGGCGGCGGCGTCGGGCGTGCTCGTGGCCGTGCGCCGGCGTCCGCGGCTCAGGCGGGCGTACCGGGTCCTCCTGCTCCTGCACGTCCTGTTCTGGACTGCCCGCGGCGTGATCGTCTCGTCGGCGTTCACCGCCCCTGGCGCGCCCCAGGCCGATGCCGTCGCCTCGTGGACCCGCGCATCGACGTTTCGGGCCGGGGTCGGCCAGGCGGCCTTCGAGCTGCCCGAGCGCACGACCCCCGCCGGCTGGGGCCAGTTCCCGCGCCGGCGGCGCGTCCCGGCCTTCGGGGGGCTCGGCGTGCTGGGTCGCCTCTCCCTTCGGACGATGGGGCAGCCTGCCGACGGCGGGGCGCCCCGCGCGCCGATGTTCGTGCGTCCGACCGGGCCGGGCGAGGCTCTCGGTGCCCGTGCGCTCCTCCTCGCGCCCGACGACGACGGACCCGCGCTCGCCGTCGTGCGGCTCGACCTGATCGCGCTCGACGCGCGGCTGGCCGCGGACGTGCTGGCGGCTCTCGGGGAGAACCTCTCGCTCACCGCGGCGACGCTGCTCGTCAGCGCGACGCACACGCACAGCGCGCCCGGCGGCACGCAGCGCCCTCTGCTCGCCGGCATCGCGGGTACGGACCACTTCGATGCAGACGTCTACGACGCCGTGCTCAACGCCTGCGTCGGTGCCCTCCGGTCGGCGGCCGACGACCTGCGCCCCGCGCGCCTCGCCTTCCCGCAGTCGCGGGACCGCGACGAGGCGGGGGAGCCCCTCCTCGCCAGGAACCGCTGCCTCGAGTCCGACGCGATCGACGATCGCGTGCTGGCGCTCCGCGTCGAGGACGCGGACACGGGCGCGGTGCGGGCCCTGCTGCTGAACTACGCGGTGCAACCCGTGATGCTGAGGCGGCGGCACATGGCGTTCGGCCGCGACCTGCCCGGCGCGCTGGAGACGGCCCTGTCCGAGGCGATCTCCGGTTCCCCCGTCGTCCTCTTCGTGAACGGCGCGATGGGGGACGTCTCGCCGCGACCGGGCGACCCGGCGGCGCTCGTGGACGCGTTCGTGGCGCGCGTGAAGGACGACCTGCTCGCCGGACCCTCCTACGACCGCATCCGGCTCCGCGCCGCGACGGCCCGGCGCGACCTCGGTACACCGCGCACGTTCTACGCCGTCGGCGACCACGCGGCGTTTGCCGACCGCGTGCTGCCGTCGGCCTGGGGGGCGGACGCGCCGTCCGTGCTCGCGGGCCTCGTAACGCTGCCGATCAACGTCGGGCTCTGGAGCCTCGGTCTCTCCGAGGCCCGCCTCGGCTTCACGTTCGACGGCGCCGCGGGCGTCGCCCTGAACCTCGAGCCGCTCGTGGGGCCGAACGAGGCCCGGGCGGGTGCCGTCCTCCTGGACGCCGAGTCCGAGGTCGGGCGGGGAGCGGGCGCCGTGCTGCTCTGGCAGGGGGGGATCCCGTCCCAGGGCGCCGGCCGGGCGTGGCGGGCCCGACTGGCGGCAGAGGGGCTGCCCGTGCCCTGCGTGCTCTCGCTGACGAACGGTTCCCTCGGCTACCTCGTGACCGCCGAGGAGTACGACGGGCCCTGTCGGTACGAGGCCCTGGCGACGCTGTACGGGCGCGACAGCGAGCGTCTCGTGGCCGAGACGCTCGCGTTGGCCGTGTGGGCGGCTCTCCGGGAGTAGGTCGCGGAACGCGGAACCCGGGGCGGCTTGCCCGCGCGGCGTGTAGTCTTGTCCGCTCGCCCGCGTCGCGTCGTGGGCCTCTTCCCTCGAGGAGCTTCATGGCCGCAGGTGAACGGGTCCCGGGCGGCTTCGCCGTCGTCGTCACGCGCATCGGCGCGCTCTGGGTCCTCGTGGGCGCGGCCTTGAAGCTCTTCCTCGGCACGCCGTACGACCTGCCCCGCATCGTGCAGCAGCTTCCGCTCGACCTGGTGCTCACCTACCAGATCGCGATCGCCGCCGAGCTCACGGTCGGCGTCCTCGCGATGCTCAAGCCGCGCTGGGCGTGGCTGCTGCTCCTGACGCTGCTGCTTCTCTTCGACGTCGCGCTGATCACGCAGATCCGCGACGGCGAGGCGTCGTGCGGTTGCCTCGGCTCTTCCATCACGGTGCCGCCCGTTCTCATGCTCGTCATCGACAGCGTGCTGATCCTGCTGCTGCTCGTCAGCAGACCCTGGGCGAGCCTCGGCCGGGACGGCATCCACGCGCTGGCCCTCGCCATGCTGCTCGTGGCCGTCGTGCCGCTGCCGTGGGTGCTCGATCGCTCCGCCTGTCCCACCGAGGACGACCCCCTCATCGGGCGAGGCTGGTACAACGTCGAGCTCGAGAAGTGGCCGGGCACGCGGCTCGACGAGCGGGAGTTCGCTCACTGTGTCCAGCTCGACGGCCTGCCCGAGGACGGCCTCTGGATCTTCTACCGCGACACGTGCGAGCTGTGTGCCGAGCTGCTCGAGTACGTCGCGGTCGCGGAAGGCGGTCAGCGGCCGGTGGTGCTGCTTCGTCTTCCGGACGAGCCCGACGAGGAGCCCAAGGTCCACGACCTGCCGATCGGCGAGCACGTGCACGTGGTCGAGATGCCGGGCGACGGCGCCTGGCTCGTCACCCCGCCCGCGGGCTTCGTCCTCCGGGACGGCTGCGTCGTCTGGGCGCAGGAGGCGATGACGATCGAGGACCACGAGAAGAGCGTGGCGCCGGAGATCCCCGAGGGCTGCCGGTAGATCAGTTGAGCCGGGGATCGGCCCCGCCGACCACCTTCGGCGCGCCCTCCGCCGCCCGCGTCTCCAGGTGGTGGATCAGCAGGTCGAAGCGCCTGAGGACGTCGGTCTCGGCGAGCACCTCGTAGAGGGCCTCCATCGGCAGGTCGCTCGCGTGCGCCACGGCGTCCGCGTAGCGCCCGGGGGCGGCATCGACGCCGCGAAGCTGCTCGGACATGCGCCCCAGGCCCCAGACCATGGGCTGACGCCCCGGGATCAGGTCGAGGGCCCGCCGCATGCGGGCCGCGACCTCCTCGTGGTTGCCGGGCGGCACCACGTCCTGCAGGAGCTCGACGCGGGCGCGACGGAACGGCTGGGAGGGGATCTCCTCCGTGATCCGCGCGCGGGCCAGTCCGTAGAGCAGCAGGTCCAGCTGACCGTTCGGGTGCGTGCGGGGCCTCAGGATCTTCCCGAGGCAGACCACCCGGTGGATCGGGGGCGTGCCCTCGTAGCTCTCCAGGTAGCCCGGCTTCAGGAGGGCGGTCGCGATCAGCCCGTCGGCGGGGATCGCCTCCTTGACCATGTCCACGTAGCGGTCCTCGAACACGTGGAGGGGCGCGAAGCCGTCCGGGAAGAGGACGACGGACGGGAGCGGGAAGAGCCGGGCCGTTCCGTCGAACGCGTCCAGGATCTCCTTGGGGTCGAGCGGGGGCGTCGCCATCGCCCGCAGGATACCCGCGTGGACGGCCCGCCGAGGTGGTGGTTGGATGATGTCCCATGGATCGCCCGGAACTCGAACGCCTGCTGGAGTCCGTGCGCCGGGGCGAGACCGACGTCGCCCGGGCCGCGGCCCGCCTCGCCGCGGTGCTGCCCGGCAGCCCGGAGCCGCCGTCCGGGGCCGGGACGCCGCCCGGCGCGCCGCCCGTGGCCCGCGTGGACCACCACCGGGCCGTCCGGTGCGGCTTCCCCGAGGTCGTCTTCGGCGAGGGCAAGGAGGCGGGGGACCTCGTCGCCATCGCCCACGAGATCCTGGGCCAGTCGGACGTGCTGCTCGTCACCCGCCTCGACGAGGAGCAGGCGGCCCGGCTCCTGGCCGAGGTGCCCGGGGCCGTCCACCACCGGCGGGCGCGCGCGGTCACCGTCCGGCGGGGCGAGCCGGTCCCCGGCCGCAAGGGCATCGCCGTCGTGGCCGCCGGGACCGCGGACGTGCCCGTGGCCGAGGAGGCCCGCGTCACCGCCGAGGCGATGGGGGAGGCGCCGGTCGTCCTCTACGACGTCGGGGTGGCGGGCCTCCACCGACTGCTCTCCGAGCGCGCGACCCTCCAGGAGGCGCGCGTCGTCGTCGTCGCGGCGGGCATGGAGGGCGCGCTGCCGTCGGTGGTGGGGGGGCTCGTCCCGGTCCCCGTCGTCGCGCTGCCCACGAGCGTGGGCTACGGGCTCAGCCTGGGAGGGCTGACGGCGTTGCTGGCCATGATGAACGCGTGCGCCCCGAACGTGACGGTCGTGAACGTCGACAACGGGTTCGGCGCGGGCTACGTGGCTTCGCTGATCAACCGGACCGGCGCCCCTCGCTGATTCCGGATTGGGCGGGGGGGCGGGGGCGGGTACCCTGCGCCCCGCCATGCCCGAACAACCGCCCGCCTTGCTCGTGCTCGCCGACGGCAGCGTCTTCCGCGGCCGCGCCTTCGGCGCCGCCGGAGAGCGCGTCGGCGAGGTCGTGTTCAACACCGCCATGACCGGCTACCAGGAGGTCGCCACCGACCCCTCCTACGCCGGGCAGCTCGTGTGCATGACCTACCCGCACATCGGCAACTACGGCGTGAATCCCGAAGACGCCGAGGCGGCGCGCCCGTGGGCCGAGGCGCTGATCGTTCGCGAGCTCAGCCCGCGCGCGAGCAACTTCCGCTCGGAGGAGGACCTGGCCGCCTGGTTCGAGCGCACCGGGGTGGTGGGCATCGAGGGCATCGACACGCGCCGCCTGACGCGCATCCTGCGCATTCGTGGCGCCTCGAACGGCGTCCTCTCCACCGAGGACCTGGACGAACGGAGCCTGGAAGCGAAGGCGAAGGCCGCGCCGAGCATGGCGGGTCAGGATCTCGTGCAGCGGGTCACCTGCAGCGAGCCGTACGCGTGGACCGAGGGCTGGCCGGCCCGCTGGACACGCGACCCCCGAGGCGACGACGCAGCCACCGAGCCGTGGGACCCCGTGTACCGGATCGTGGCGCTCGACTTCGGCGTGAAGCGCAACATCCTCCGCTCGCTCGTCGCGCACGGCTTCGCACCCACGGTGATGCCGGCCACCGCGTCGGCCGAGGAGATCCTGGCGCAGGAGCCCGACGGCGTCTTCCTGTCGAACGGACCGGGCGATCCCGAACCCGTGACCTACGCCGTCGACACGATCCGGAAGCTGATGGGCAAGGTCCCGCTCTTCGGCATCTGCCTCGGCCACCAGCTGCTTTGCCTGGCCGGCGGCGCACGGACCTACAAGCTCAAGTTCGGGCACCGCGGCGCGAACCACCCGGTCCGCGACCACGCCACCGGCGCCATCGAGATCACCAGCCAGAACCACGGGTTCGCCGTCGACACGGCCAGCCTCGCCGACACGCCCTGGGGACCCACGCACACGAATCTCAACGACATGACGAACGCGGGAATCGCCTGCGGGGATCTCGCGGCTTTCAGCGTGCAGTACCACCCCGAGGCCGCTCCGGGACCCCACGACGCGCAGCACCTCTTCATGCGCTTCCGGCGCCTGATCGCCGGCGAGGCGGTCCTCTCGTGCCCCGACGGCCTCGAAGAGGCCTGACCGATCGTTCGGTACCCCTGGGGGTACACTCCCCGCTTGGCCGACCAGGAGCCGCGATTCCATGACCGTGATCTGTGCCTTCGGCATGCAGTGGGGTGACGAGGGGAAGGGGCGCATCGTCGACCTTCTCGCCGCGAACACCGGTGTCGTGGTTCGATTCCAGGGCGGCGCGAACGCGGGGCACACGGTCCTCGTGGGAGACGAGAAGTACGTCCTCCACATGCTCCCGTCGGGCGTCATCCAGTCGTCGACCGTCAACGTCGTCGCGGGTGGCGTCGTGATCGATCCGTGGGTCCTCATGGACGAGGTCGACGACCTCGCGAGACGGGGGATCTCCCTCGACGACCGACTCAAGGTCTCGGACCGGGCCCACGTCGTGCTGCCGTACCACCGCCTGATGGACCAGGCCATGGAGAAGCTGCGTGGCGCCGCCGCGATCGGTACGACCAGTCGAGGCATCGGCCCGACGTACGGCGACAAGACGACGCGCGACGGCCTGCGCGTGGCCGACCTGCTGGCGCTCCGTGACAGCCGTGACAGCCGGCCCAGCCGGGACCGGCT
Organism: Planctomycetia bacterium; assembly: GCA_030618975.1. Classification (GTDB taxonomy): domain Bacteria; phylum Planctomycetota; class PLA2; order PLA2; family JAEUHO01; genus JAUXCH01. The sequence goes on along the minus strand of JAUXCH010000215.1, from coordinate 1,335 downwards.
GCTGGGCAACGTCGTCGCCCGCAACGAGATCCTCGAGCGCGCGGGGCTGGACACCCTGGACCCGCAGACGGTCCTCGAAGACGCGCAGGAGGTGGCCGAGCGGATCCGGCCCTACGTCACGGACACGACGGAGTGGCTCCTCGACGCGTGGGAGGCCGGTCGCGACATCCTTCTCGAAGGTGCCCAGGGGCACGGCCTCGACCTGGATCACGGCACGTATCCGTTCGTGACCTCGAGCAACACCGGCCCGTCAGCCGTCGGCTCCGGCACCGGTCTGCCGCCCAAGGCCATCGACCACGTACTCGGCATCGTGAAGGCGTACACGACACGCGTCGGCGCCGGGCCCTTTCCCACGCGCGACGAGGAGGCGGCGGGGCGCTACCTCGCCGACAAGGGCCGCGAGTTCGGGGCCACCACGGGCCGGCCCCGGCAGTGCGGGTGGTTCGACGGCGTGCTGGCACGTCGCGCCGTGCGCTCGCAGGGCGTGGACGCCGTCGCGCTCTTGAAACTCGACGTGCTGTCGGGGCTCGAGCAACTGCAGCTGGGCACGGCCTACGAGCTCGACGGGTGCCGGATCGATGCTCCTCCGGCCCTCGCCGACGACTGGGCTCGTTGCCGGCCCGTCTACTCGGCCTACGACGGCTGGGCCGCCGAGATCGGGGACGTCCGCCGCTTCGAGGACCTGCCGGCCGAGGCCCGCACGTACGTCCGCGCTCTCCAGGACGTGCTCGGCGTCCCTATCGAGATCATCAGCGTGGGCGCGGAGCGGGCCTGCGTCATCGAGACGGCTCGGGGCGTCCCGGTCTCCGCCTAGACTGCCACCCAGCAGGGGGCATCGGGCAGGAGGCTGCGTGACCCATCCGGATCCCAGGAACCCGGGCGACGCCCGCCACGTCGCCATCATCATGGACGGCAACGGCCGTTGGGCGGAGGCCCGGGGCATGCCGCGGATCCTGGGGCACGAGTCCGGCGTCGAGTGCGTGCGCACCGTGACGCGGCACGCCGCCCGGCTCGGCCTCGAGCAGCTCACGCTGTACGCCTTCTCGACCGAGAACTGGCGGCGTCCCGCCGAGGAGGTCGACTTCCTCATGGAACTCCTGGCGCACTTCCTCGTCGAGGAGCGCGCCGAGCTGATGGACAACGACGTGCGCTTGACGTCCATCGGCCGCATCCACGGGCTGCCCGCGCCCGTGCGGACGGCGCTGGCCGAAACCGAGGCCCTGACGCGGCAGAATCGAGGTCTCCGGCTCTGCCTCGCCCTGAACTACGGTGGCAGGTCGGAGCTCGCGGACGCCGCGCGTCGGCTCGCCGAGGACGCGCAGGCGGGACGGCTCG
>JAUXCH010000307.1 GCA_030618975.1 Planctomycetia bacterium | reverse complement strand
CTTCCGGCGGGAGTTCCGCAAAGGACCACCGGGCTTCCCGGCTCCTTCCGGTGTACCCCTGGTCCGAGAGCCCGAGATGGAACCGATTCGAACCCTGGTCGAACGCGCCCGAACGGGCGACTCGAACGAGCGTCTGGACGCCTTCGGCGAGCTGGTGCGTCGCTTCCAGGACATGGCGTACGGCTACGCCTACGCCCGGATGGGCGACTTCCACCGTGCGGAGGACGCGGCCCAGGATGCGTTCGTCACGGCCTACGGCTGCCTGGAGCAGTTGCGCGATCCGGCCGCCTTCCCCGGGTGGTTTCGGCGGATCGTGCACACCGCCTGCACCCGCATCACACGCCGGCCGTCGACGACATCCTCGTCGCTGGCGGCGGCGGCGGACGTCGAAGCGCCCGCCGTGGATCCCGCGGCGGCCGCCTCCACGGTGGAGCTGAGGAACCGCGTCCTCGTCGCCATCCGGTCGCTTCCCGACCCGCAGCGCGAGGTGACGGCGCTGTTCTACATCGACGGCTACTCGCAGGGTGACATCGCCGAGTTCCTCGAGGTTCCCGTGACGACGGTCAACAACCGCCTGCACGCCTCGAGGCAGAACCTGAAGCGGAGGATGGTCGCCATGGTCGAAGACGGCATGCAGAGCCGCCCGCTCTCGCCGGAGTTCCCCGAACGCATCCGGCTCCTGCTCGAGCTCCCACGCCCGCTGGAGATCGAGAACCACCCGGTGCGCGCGCTCTGGGAGACCTTTCGCGGCTGCTATCCCGACTTCGAGGTCGTCGAGCTGCCGGAGGTCATGCCCCGCAGCACGAGCCTCCTCACGCCCGGGGTCCAGGAGGGCCGCGTCTGGGGCGTCGACGACGCGCGCATGCTCCGCACCGACCTGACGGCGCAGCTCGTCGACCGCTGGCTCGCCGGGGGCGGCGGCCCGTGCCGCTGGATCGCGGTCGGCCGCGTGTTCCGGCGGGAGGAGGTGAGCGAGGTCCGGCTCGAGGTCTTCCACCAGGCCGAGGTGCTCTGGTCCGGCGAGGGGCTCGACGCCTCCGCCTGCGACGCCGAGATGCGCCGCGTCGCCGCCCGGCTCACGCCGGGCGTCCCCTTCGAGCGGGGCGCGAAGATGTCCTACGTCCCCGTCTCCGACGCGCACACCTACGGCGTGCCCTGGCGCGGCGGACGACTCGAGAACGCGGGCGGCGGCCTGTTCGACCGGGAGTGGGTGGTGAAGGGCGGCCAGGACCCCGAGCGCTTCGGGGTCCTGGGCTTCGCCTTCGGGCTGGAGCGGACCGCCCAGGTCGTGCACGACCTGGACGACGTCCGCGCGCTCTGGCGGCCGCCCTTCGTGGCCGTCTGAGTCCGCTCCTCACTCGATCCAACGTTGCCAGAGCTCCTGCGCCAGCCCTACGGCCTCGACCTCGACGCCCTGCTTGACGAAGTACCGGCAGAGCCGATCGACGTCGCGGGCGAAGAGCTCGTAGCCGCGCGGATGCTGCAGGGCGTCGATCGCCTGGGGGAGGTCGATGATCCACGCCTCGCCGTCTTCGTAGAGGACGTTGTAGGCGGACAGGTCCCCGTGCACGACGTAGCAGGAGAGCAGGATCTCGACGTTCTCGACGAGACGCTCGAAGACGGTCTCGGCCTCCTGTCGTTCCAGGCGGATCGACTGCAGGATGGGTGCCGCCTGGACGTCGTCACCGACGAACTCCATCAGGATCGCGTTCGGGGCGTACGCCAGGGGCTTGGGCACGTCGGCCCCGGCTTCGTGGAGCTCCGTGAGGGCGTCGTACTCGTGCCGGCACCACGACGCGGCGTCGAGACGCTTGCCGTACGCCGTCTTCTTCCTGAGCGCCAGCAGGCGCCGGCGGTCGAAGACGCTCTTCCCGTCCGGTCGCAGAACGGTGCGGTTCGTCTTGTAGAGGGAGTCGTTCTTCATCGCGCGGAAGATGCGCGGGCGGAACACCTTGGCGGCGATCAGGTCCACTCCGGTGACTGGGTGGCCCCTGCAGCAGTAGACGGTGGCCTCCTTGCCGCCCTTGACGCGGTAGAGGACGTCCGTGAACCAGCGGTCCTCGTAGAACCCGCCCAGGGACTCGCGGATCCACGCGCGCTCCTGGCGGCTTCCGGTGAAGGTGGGGTGAAACTCGTCTGCGATCTCATTCTTCTGGATGTTCAAGGCTCTTGTTTCCTCGATGCGGGATGGGGGCGTGGGGGGGAGGCGTGAAGACACGAATCGCTTGCATGGCGTTTCTCCTCATTGGGTGGGTGGGGGTTGTTGGCTCGGGAGCCCGCACAGGGGACAGGCAGGTCCCGTATGCATCGCAAGGGTGAGGCACGCGCTGCGCCGGCCCGTCCGCATGCGTCACGAGGGTGCCGGGGGCGGGAGTTTCCGCCTAGCCGACGAGGGCCGGATGCACGGAAGCGCGGTGGAGTTCAGCCTTGCTCGACATCACACGCCTCCTTTCCGGCACGGGCCTGAATCGGGTCATCGGGCGAACCATCCTAGCAGGTGCTCCGTTTCCCACCAGGGTGCGATGGTTTCGGATTCCGACCGCACCGTAGGATGCCTCCGGCGGGAGACGAGAGCGGCATGGACGCGGATCGGAAGGCGCAAGGACGGCTGGCCCTGGCCGCCGTGCTGCTGGCGGTTCTCGCCTGGTCGGCCTCCGTGCTCCTGGGCGACTTCGCCCAGGACGACCGCAAGGCCATCCACGAGAATCCCGTCGTGACCGGCTCGCTTCCGCCGGCCGAGGCCTTCCGGCGCGACTACTGGCACCACGTCGGCGACGCCGGGCACTACCGCCCTCTCACCACGCTCAGCCTCCGGCTCGATCACGCCGTCCACGGTGAGGACGCCTGGGGCTACCACCTGACGAACGTCCTCCTGCACGCGCTCGTGGTCGGCGTGCTGGCCTTCGTCCTGCTCCGCGTCCCGGGTGCGGGTCGCGGGGCGTTCCTGGGGTTGATGGTCTTCGCCGTCCATCCGGTGCTCGCCGACTCCGTGGCGTGGATCTCCGGTCGGAGCTCGATGATCTCGGCGCTCGGCGGCGCGTTGGCGCTGGCCGCCGTCGTGGGACTCCGGCGGATGCCGACGATCCTGCTGGGCGTGACCCTCGGCCTGCTGGTCGGTCTGCTGGGCAAGGAGGACGCGATCGTCTTCGTGCCGCCGGTCCTCGTGCTGGCAGCTCTTCGTGCGCGACGTCTCGCCGTCGCGTGTGCGTTCAGTGTCGTGTCGGCGCTCGGCGTCTACCTCGTGCTCAGAGCCGGGGCGCTGGGCGCCTGGCTGCCCTCCGCGCCGCACGCGCCGCTCGCGGACGTGCCGTTCTTCGAGCGGCTCCTCTTCGCAGGCAGGGGGCTGCTCGAGAGCGTGCGTCTCGCCCTCTTCCCGTTCGCCTTTCCGCCCACCTACCGCGCCGCGCCCGGCTTCCTCGCAAGTGCCCCGCCCGCCGCGTGGGCCGCGCTCGGCTGGCTCCCCTGGCTTGCGTTGACGGCGGGCGGCACGTGGGCGTTCGTGCGCGGTCGCGCGGCCGGCCGCGCAGCACTCGCCCTGACCGGCGCCTCGTGCGCGCTGGCCGCTCTGTCCCTGCTTCCCACGCTGCAGTGGATCCCGGCCGGCGTCGTGTTCGCGCCGCGCTTCCTGTACCTGCCGCTCCTCTTCGGCGTCGCGGCGACGGGCGCCGTGGTGAAGCGCTTGCCCTCGATCCTGCCCGGCGTCCTGATCGTCGTGCTCGTGATCGGCGCCTGGATCCGCTGCGGGGTCTACACCGACGTCGAGAGCTACAACCGGGCGATTCTCGATCACGTACCCCGTGACGCCGCCGCGTTCAACAACCTGGGTCTGGCCCTCGAGGACCAGGAGCACTTCGACGCGGCGGTCACGGCCTGGAAGTCCGCGTTGAAGGTGCGCCCCGGCTACAGCCGCGCCTGGTCGAACCTGGGCCGCATGGCCCTACGGAGGGGCGACCTGGAGGACGCGACGCGGTGCTTCCGGCGCGCGGCGGCGGTGGGCCGGAGGAACGCCGACGCGCGCGTGAACCTCGGCAGCGTCCTGCTCCGGCGGAAGAGGTACGCGGAGGCGGCCGACGCGTTCGAGGAGGCGACGCACATCGCCCCCGGGATGCCGGCCGCGTGGCGCGGACTGGGCCACGCGCTCTGGAAGGGTGGCGACCTCGACGGTGCGCGACGGGCTCTGAGGAAGGCGCTGTCCCTGGCGCCCGACGACGAGCAGACGAAGCGGCTCCTGCGCCAGGTGCGGGCGGCGAGCCGCTAGAAACCTCGACGCGGGGCCACGCAAGGTCCCCCGGCCCTCGCGCGGCGGACGTCCGGTCTACCGCCAGTCGTGGCTCTTCACCTCGGCGCCGCCGAGGTAGTCGATCGCCTCCTCGGTGGTCTCGAACGCCGGAAAGACGGCGTCGAGCTTCGTCATCTCCAGGATGCGCTGGAGTGCGGGCCTGAGGCGCGTGAGCACCAACTCGCCCCCGTTCTTCGCCATGCCCTTCTGCACCTTGATCAGGTAACCGAGAGCGGCGGAGTTGATGAAGGGCAGCGACTCCAGGTCCAAGACGAGTCGGCGCGTGCCGCTCGCGACGAGGCTGTCGACGCTCTGGATCAGGACGGGGAAGTCATCGATCTCTCCGTCGAACGTGATCACGACGATGCTCATGCCTTGCATGGTAGCCGAGACCCCTTTGGGGTTGACAGGTCTCTTCGCGGGTCGTCTGCTAACGGCTTCGGCGATGAGCGCGTGCCCGGGGACGCGCCCGGGGGCGCCCCGTGAGAGGGGGCGACATGGGACGCACGATCGGCATCCTCCTGTCGGGGCTCGGCCTGTCGGCCCTGCTGGCCTGCGGAGGAGGAGGCGGCCGTGAGGATGCGGATACGCGGATCCGTGCTCGTACACCGTAGGAGAGACGACCATGTGGAAGACAGCGGCAGTCCTCGCTCTCGTGATCCCCGTCGTTGGGCTCGGCACCACGGCGACTCGCGCCGAGGAGGAGGCGCCGCCCAAGCCGCCTGCCGCCGGCACGATGCGGTTCTCCACCTCGGCGACCGCGTTTCCCGCGAACGTGAAGCCGGAGTACCGCCCGCAGGACGCGATCTACGCGCTCGTCGGCTTCGGGAAGCCCTTCCGGGAGCTCCTGAAGCAGGCCGACAAGTCCACGAACGTCGTGGTGAAGCTCTTCGAAGGGGACCGGCAGCTCGCGAGTCACCTGTTCTTTCCGCAGGTCGAGTCCTTCGAGGGCGCCACGTGGGTGCTGGAGATCGTCCCGGATCCGGCGAGCACCACCCAGTTCAACCACAAGGTCGCACGTGCCCTGGCCGGCTTGCCGGTCGGCAAGCACGCCCTGAAGGTCGTGCTGTGGAGCTTCAAGGCCCTGAAGAACGACCTCGCCGTCGGGACGTTCACGTTCCACGCGACGGAGGAAGGCAAGGCGGACCTGCCGGCACGGGCGGACCGGATCCAGGAGGCCAAGAAGCGTTCGAAGTCCGCTGAACCCAAGAAGGCGAGTGCGCCGAAGATCCAGGTTCGACACGACGGCGCCGACTTCCTCCAGATCGAAGGGGACCGGATTCGCAAGGACGGGAGCTTCGTCGGCAGCTTCGACGGCGACACGGTTCGGCGGGACGGCAGCATCGTCGGCGAGATCAAGGGAACCGTCTTCCGCCACGAGGGCGCCGACGCCTGGTCGCTCGACAAGGGCAACCTCTACGCGGGAACCGAGATCCGGTTCGACGGCTCCGTCATCGGCGCGATCGAGAGCAGCGGGCGCATCACCTGGGAGGGCTCGGAGTGGGGCACCGTGAAGCCCTACGGGGGGACCCCCCAGGGGACGATGCGGATCTTCGCGGCGCTCTACTACTTCTCGGACTACTTCCGCAAGCGCTGATCCCCGGCTCGGATCCCGTCCCGCCCGACCGCCTCGAACAGCCGGCGCGCGTTGCCGCCGAGCACGAGCTCCAGGTCGGCGTCGCCCAGACCGCGGCGGCGCAGGGCCTCCGTGACCTTGACGACGTCCCGGCAGTCGCGGTGATCGCTGAGGATCGTCGGTGGGAAGCCGTCGTAGTCCGATCCGATCGCCGCGTGCTCCGCTCCGACGCGCTCGATCACGTGACCGAGGTGGTCGGCGGCCGCTTCGCTGTCCGCCCGGAGGCGGCCGACGAGTCCGGTCGGCACGAGGAAGATCCCGACGACACCGCCCGTCGCGGCGATGGCGTCGATCCCCTCGTCGCTGACGTTTCGGGCGATGTCGCAAAGCGCCCGCGCCCCCGTGTGGCTGCAGAGCACGGGCGCCGTCGTCAGCTCGCAAACCTCGAGCACGCCGCGCCGGCTCACGTGCGCCACGTCGACGGCGATGCCG
>JAUXCH010000862.1 GCA_030618975.1 Planctomycetia bacterium | reverse complement strand
TCTGCTTCGCCGAAAGTCACCCCAGCAGTTGCGAGCACCGCCCTGGCACGGTGCAGGGGCCCTGGCCGTGCTCCTCACTCTGGCCTTTCTGGATTCGCTCCTGAACAGCACGCTGTCGCTCGTTCTGATCGCGATGGCCGGTGGGCTGGCGGCGGCCGCAGTACGTAGAACCGGAGAGTCCGCCGGGGGGCCGGGATCCGTGTGGATCCGTGCCAAGGGGTGACGGGCGGTGGCCGACGACGACGCGGTGGAAGGACCTCAGGTCGCCTGCGGTCGTCTCCGGAATCGCATACGGCGTGGCATCCGAATGCCGGATATCAGGGTTCCACGACGATGCCGTCTGCAGGCCCAAACGGCGACCGGTCGCCGCCCCGCAAAAGGCTTGAAATGGCGTGGTAAAGGGCTCGCGGCGGGTTTTCTGCTGGTTGTTTCGTAACCACTCTGGCGGCGGCCCCTTCCGGGCCGTGGACGGAGACGCTAGTTTGGGTAAACTCAAGATGAACTTCTGGGACGCGCGAACCGTGGCCGAGATCATCAACGTCAAGACCCTGAGGCGCGACATGGCGCGCATCCTGGAGCGGGTGGCCCGCGGGGAGCGGTTCACGGTCCTCTACCGCAGCAAGCCGGTCTGCCGTCTCGTGCCCATCGAGAGCGCGGATCTCGACACCGGACGCGTGCGAGAGGATCCGCTCTTCGGGATGGCGCCGGTCGGGCGATCGACGGACGGTCGAAGCGCGGCGGATCACGACGAGGACCTGTACGGCGAGTCGCCGGCGTGAAGGGGCTCTTCGTCGACACCACCGGCTGGATGGCGATGGCGGACGCGGCCGACGCACGTCACGAAGCCGCCTCCCGTGCGCGGGATGCGTGGCTTCGACGGGGCGTGATCCTCGTCAGCACCGACTTCGTCCTCGACGAGACGCTGACCCTGATCCGGGTGCGCCTCGGACTCGATGCCGCGGCGCGGTGGTGGGACCAGGTGGAGCCGAGCCGCCGTCTGCGTTGGGAGCCCATCGGCAAGGATCGGCTCGAGAGAGCGAGGCGGTGGTTCTTTCGGTGGAGCGATCAGCGCTTCTCGTTCACGGACTGCACGAGCTTCGTGGTGATGCGCGAACTCGCTCTGAAGAGCGCACTCACCACGGACGCGCACTTCCGCCACGCCGGGTTCACGGTGGTGCCCTGAGCCCCATGGCCGACATCTTGGATCCCTCGCGGGCACGAAAACCGTGTTACACTGATTTCGTGTCCAGACGGAACATCACGATCACGCTGCCCGAGTCCGTGGCGCGCTGGGTCCGGGTGGCGGCCGCCGAGCGGGCGCTGAGTGTCTCGCGCTTCATCGCGAACCTGCTGGAGAGTCGCATGCAGGGTGACCGGGCCTACGAACGAGCCCTGCGGGCCAACCTGGCCCGGCATCCCGTCGTCCTGAAGAAGAGCGGCGGCTATCCGAAGCGCGAGGACCTGCATGACCGACCTGGTCTTCGTCGATAGCAACGTCCTCGTCTACAGGCGCGACGCCTCGGAGAAGACGAAGCAGCCGCAGGCCGCCGCGTGGATCGAACACCTGTGGCGGACCCGCACGGGGCGACTGAGCGTCCAGGTGCTCGAGGAGTACTACCAGGTCGTCACGCGGCGCCTGAAGCCGGGCCTCCCGGTGCACGAGGCGAGACAGGAGGTCCGCGAGCTCACGACGTGGAGACCGGTGCCGATGGATGCGGACGTCGTGTCCGGCGCCTGGGAGATCGAAGACCGGTTCGGTTTCTCCTTCTGGGACGCGCTGATCGTCAGCGCTGCCTCGCGCGCCGGGTGCAGCCGACTGCTGACGGAGGACCTGCAGGCCGGACAGGATCTCGACGGTGTCCTGGTGGTCGATCCCTTTCGGACCGCGCCTGGCTGACGGGAGTCCGGTCGATCGGGGGCGGGCGCAACGCAACCGGGATGGGAGCGCGCGGTGGGAGCGTGCGTTGGGAGCGCGCGTCGAGGTGCGCGCATCGGAGGGCGAGGTGTGGGACGGGAGGGCGCGGCGTGCCCGGGCCTGACGCCATCCAGGTGAAGCGGCGCTGCTGCCGGGACATCGCGAAAGGCGCGGAATATCACCTGACCCCGACCGGTGACATCGCGAAAGGCGCGGAATATCACCTGACCCCGACCGCGCGCCGGCCGATCGACTCCGTATCGTGGCGGGCCCGCCGTTTGTCAGCGTAGGAGCCACGCCGTGAAGCACCTTTCGCTCGCTCTCCTCCTCCTCGCGCTTCTCGCGCCCGTCAGCTCCGTTCGTGCCGAGGGGC
>JAUXCH010000965.1 GCA_030618975.1 Planctomycetia bacterium | reverse complement strand
GCTTGAGCTGCGCCTCGTCGCCCGGCGTCGATCCCAGCTGGATGCCGGCCGCGACGGCCGCGGCCCTGCCGTGCAGCGCGTGGACGGTGTGGAGCGAGGGGAAGTATGCGTCGGCCAGTCCGACGCAGCCGATGTCGGTGACGAGGGCGTAGCGGTGGTCGGGCAGCGCTACGTCCCGCAACGCCTGGTCGAGGGCCTGCAGGACGTGAGGGTGCCCGCAGCCCGCGCAGTAGGGGAGCGGCAGATCGCGGTCGAGGTAGTCGGTCACGAGCGCACCGCCTCTCGCACGGCGACGGGCGGGATCATCTCGCCCACCGCGTTCACTTGGACGACTTCCACGTCGCGTGGGATGTGGGGCCTCAGCTCCTTTGCGTAGAGGCCGGGTCCGTTCTCCTCGACCACGACGACGCGCTCGACGCGGGACGCGGCTTCCCGCAGGGCACGGTTCGGCACGGGGAAGAGCGAGAGGATCTCGAGGGTGTCGACCGGCGTGCCGGCGGCCTCGAGCGTCCCGACGGCCTCGCGGCAGGCGCGGGCGGAGACGCCGTAGGAGACGACGAGCGTCTGCGCGCCTGCGCGCCGTACGTGGCGGACGCGCTCGAGCTCGGCGGCGCGGGACGTCACCTTCGCCTGGAGGTGCTCGAGTTGTCGCAGCACGCCCGGGTCGTTCTTGCGCAGCCGCCCCTGCTCGTTGTGCGCGGATCCCGTCGCGGTCACGGGCAGCGGGCCGCCGACGGGCGTGAAGCGCGGCACGTCCTCCACGGTGTCGATGCCGTAGGGGAGGAACGGGGGGTCGGGGTCGGGCCCGCGGCGCGGTGTCGTGTTTACCGGCGGCAGTAGGGACACATCGACGCTCTCGACCGTCTTGCTGATCTCCTTGTCCGTGAGCAGCACGACGGGGGTCCTCAGCGTCTCCGCCCACTGGAACGCCTCGGCGGTGAGCGCGTAAGCGTCCACGCCGTCGACGGGGCACAGCACGGGAATCGGGTACCCGCCCGAGGTTGCATAGGCAACGAGGAGTACGTCGCCCTGCGCACCCTGCGTCGCGCCGCCCGTCGAGGGGCCGAGACGCTGGGAAACGGCGATCACGACCGGTGTCTCGGTCATCAGCGCGTACTGGACCGTCTCGATCATGAGGGCCCAACCCGGGCCGGAGGTGGCCGTCATCGCGCGTGAGCCCGCGAGGGAAGCGCCCACGGCGTAGGACAGCGCCGAGATCTCGTCGGGTGCGCCCACGGCCCGCCCCCCGTGCGCGGGCAGGCGGCGCATCATCGCGGCATAGATCTCCGAGGCGGGCGTGATGGGGTACCCGCTGAAGAAGTTGCAGCCCGCCGCGATCGCGCCGGCGGCGATCAGTTCGTTGCCGGAGAGCAGGACGGTGCCGGTAGGGCTGTCCGTGGACGAGGACGCGGTGGTGGTCACGATGCGCGCTCCGACGACCCGAGGATCCGGCGGAGCCTACCACTTGCCACCTTGGCCGGCGAAGCCGATCGGGGCCGGAAAGTGGGGCCGGTACGCGGGGCCTGACCGTCGATCCGGGAGGCGGGCCGGAAGGCGAATCGGAGGCGAATCGGAGGCGCAGCGGGAGGCACCGCGGGAGGCGCCGCTCAGGCCCCGGCCTCTTGGAGCGCCGGGTAGTCGGTGTAGCCCTGCGCGTCCCCGCCGTAGAAGGTCGAGGGGTCGGCCTCGTTCAAGGGCGCGTGGCGAGCGATCCGTTCGGGGAGGTCCGGGTTCGCGATGAACGCCGTACCGAAGGCGACGGCGTCGGCGTGCCCCTCTGCGATGCGCTCCCGCGCGGT
>JAUXCH010000233.1 GCA_030618975.1 Planctomycetia bacterium | reverse complement strand
TGCTCTCGCCGCAGCAGCTCTCCCTGGAGCCGAGGATTCCGAAGTCGACCCCGGCCTTCTCGAGGATCTTCGCGGCGGCGACGGCCACCTTCTTCACTCTCGGGTCGTAGCTGTAGTAGCAACCGACGAAGAACAGGATCTCCATTCCCTCGGTGAACGGCTTGACGGACAGACCGTCCGCCCACGCACCCCGCGTCTCCCTCTCTTCGCTGAGGGGATTCCCGTCGGTCGCGAGGCTCGACTGCACGCCGGGCAGGGCCTCGGCAGATCCGGCGAACACGCCGTACTCCGCGGCGATCCGGCGGAGAGCGACGCCGACTTCGATCTGCCCCACGCCCCGGGGGCAAGCCGACGGGCAGGCTCCGCAGGTGGTACACAGCCACATGTCCTCGAGCTCGATCTCGGGCAAGCCGAGAGTGGCCTGGCGGACGATCTTGCGGATGCTGAAGTCCCGTACCCGGTTCCACGGGCAGACGACGTCACACTTCCCGCACTGGTAGCAGAACCTGGAACTCTCTCCACCGACCTTCTTGATCTCGTGGATGATCTCCGCGAAGGGAGCGACGGTTTCCACGGCAGTCTCCTAGGCCTTCTTCGACATCCGGGCCACGGCGTCGGCGACCTTGTGCCAACCATGCTTGTTCGCCAACGCTTCCAGCCCGACATCCATCTCGTCCACGGCCTCCTCTTCCTCGACCTCCTCTTCCCGCTCTTCGAAGATCAGGGCGTCCGCCAGGCACCACTGCACGCACATGGGCTCCTCGAGCGTAGGATCCGATTCGCACAGGTCGCACTTGAGAGGAAGGTCGGAATCCGGCTCCTTGAAGACGTCCCGGGAAGGACAGGAAGCGCGGCAGAAGGCGCACTCTTCGTACTCCTTTCCGTCGATCGTGTACGTGTTCCTGCCCGCGCATTCGGACGCGGTGTACTCACCCGCGAACACCGGGACGTAGATGTCCGCCAGGGGATCGCGAATCACCCGAATGCGAGACCTCGCCGGGTTGTCGCTGCTGTAGCGTGGTTCCGCGTGGAAGGCGGAGCAGATCACCTCACAAGCCCGGCAGCCATTGCACTTGTCGACGTCGATCTTGATCGTCTTGACGATCTTCGTCTTCTTCTTCTTCGCGGCACTCACGACGCGCTTCCTTCGGCCGATGCCTTTCCGGACGCACCGACGGTCTCTTCTTCTTTCAGGATCCCTCTCTCGATGAAGTCCTCGTAGACGTAGTCCAGGTCCAGTGCGTGCAACGTCTCGCGAGTGGGAACTCCATCGCGATTCCATCCCTTGAACGCGTAGTACGTGTCCATGAGGTTCTCTTCCAGTTCGGGGAACCTCTTCTTCCAGTGGTCCGCCGGAGGTTTCTCGTCGCTTCGGGTCATGCCTCTGCGCAGGTTGTTGGCTCGCACGAGATTCCGGTTCCTCCGGGTCAGGTGCGTCAGGCCGGCTTCATCGAGATCGAGCCCGGTACCCGCTGAGATCAGGGCCGGCAGATTGTGGATGTGGAACGGAGGCTTCAGGGGAAACGAAGACAGGCCGGCGCACATCCCGGTGGCGTCGTCGATGTAGTGCATCATCTCTTGCCACTCCACGATGTCGCAGGTGGCCTCGGCCGACGGGTAGTGCGGAATCGAGTTCTCTCCCCGCAGTTCCCAGTCCAAGAAGTGCTGCTTGAGCTTCTCGTTGGGAACCTGGGGCCAGTCCGCTACGAACGCCTCGCGCTGCTCTCTCGTTGGGAAGGGTGCCTGAGGGAAGTTCCCTTCGATCTGGGTGATGTTGATCTTCTCGCCCGTCGAGTACATGAGGAAGTAGATGGGGTTCAGCATCCCGAGCTTGAGCGGCAGCTGCTCGTGCTTCTTGATGTTGTTGTGGGCGTACTCCTCTGCGCCGTTGCCGATCTCCTGGGCAGCCCAGTGCGTGCCGTTGGCCAGGATGTCGCCGATTCCCTCCCGCCGGACGATGCGGTCGAGCAGCCAGAAGAACCGGCCCTCGCTGTCCGTGGGCATTCCGGGCATGTCCTTGTCCGTCAGAATCCCGGCTTCGTAGAGTTCGATGGCAAAGGCCATGGTCTGCGGGGCCGTGAACGAATCCACGCCGTGTTCCGTGGCCTTCTGGGCGATCTTGAGACCGAATTCCAGGTTGGAGAAGGCCCCCATCGTGTAGGTGAGCTTGGAGAAGCACTTCATCATGTACGAGCAGAGTCTCGTGTCGACGGAGATGGCTGCCCCACACTTCATGGGGCAGTTGTGGCAGCTCAGGAGCCGAGTCCGCATGGTCTCCATCGTGTTCGTCCACAGCTCCCGGATCTCGTCGGTCCAGAAGCCCTTCCTGCGGACGCGGGCATTGCCCCACGCGAAGTTCTCGGTGTGCCACTTCTCGTCGTGGATGGCCATCTCTTGCGGCGACCCGAGCCCGGCCAGGATCGGCATGACGCCCGGAATCGGGTTTGCGTTTCGGTGTTTGATGAACTTCAACGCGTCGTTGCAGAGCCCGATGAACTCCGCCGGTCGGGCGATGTTGATGTCCTTGGACCCGCGAACGGCGATCGCCTTGAGGTTCTTGTCCCCCATGACGGCGCCGACGCCCAGTCGGCTCGCGCTGGACCTGCCCTGTTCGACGGAAGCGTAGAAGACCCGGTTTTCGCCGGCGAGGCCGATGGAGGCGACCTGGGCGTGCGGTTCGTTCAACTCCTGGCGCAGGAGCTCCGCCGTCTCGAGCGTACCCAGGCCCCGGTAGTGAGAGGCGTCACGGATTTCCACCGTGTCGTCCTGGATCCACAGATAGACGAGCTCCGGGGACTTGCCGCGAACGATCAACTTGTCGTAGCCGGAGTGCTTCAACTCCGGGGCCCAGAAGCCGCCCATCATCGAGTACGCAAACAAGCGGGTCTGCGGCGAGATGGTGGAGAGGACGGTGCGATTGCAGCCGGGCGCAGGTGTGCCGGTCAAGATGCCCGTGCCAAACACGAGCAGATTCTCCTCGGAGAACGGCTCGGTCTCGGGGGGCACGCGATCCCAGAAGATCTTGGCGTTGGTGCCCAGTCCTCCCAGGTGAAGTTCGGTGAGCCGTGGGTCCGTCGGCACCCTCTCGATGCTGCCCCTCGTGAGATCGACCTCGAGATTGAACCCTGTCTCCGCGTACCTCATTTCTCTACCTTCTCCGTCCTGCTTCCAGACAGTGCTGCTACTCGATACCCGCCCAAGAAGAACGCCACCAGACTCTCGGAGAGCTCCGTCGGATCGTTGCGCTTCGGATCAAACCACATCACGAGCCAGTTCAGCAGCCCGAACAGATAGAGCGCGCCGAGATTGGGCTCCACCCGCGAACCGCGATCCTGTTCCCGGAGTCGCTCGAGTATGCTCCGCGTCAACTCGAAGTATCGCTGCCTGCGTTTCAACACGTGCTCGTAGTTGTCGCCCTTCAGTGAGTCCAACTCGGTGGTGCACACCTTGAGCTCGGGCAGGTGTCGGACCACGTAGCGAACGTGGCTGCGGACCATCTCCTCGAGATGACCCTCGGGCGCGGCAGGGCGCTCCAGGATGACCTCCAACTCCTCGGTCAGCACCCCGAACGCCTGGTACTGAATGAGGAAGAGGAGTTCCTCCTTGCTGCTCACGTAGTGGTAGAGGCCCGGCAGGCTGATCCCCGCGGCCAGAGCCACCTTCCGCATGGAGGCCTTCTCGTACCCCTGGTCGGCAAAGACCCGGGCCGTACGGGCCAACAGGTGCACCAGCTTTGCGTCGAACCGGGCCGTCTTGCCGCGGCTCAGCTCAGCGTGGAGTTCGGCTGCCTTGGGTTCCATGACACCGCCCGTGTCCAAGTGCGGAACACTTTCCGTTCGAACGTTCGTTCGGATTTCCATGCTCCCAGGGGGCGTGTCGGTTGTCAACGTGTCCACGCTCGACCGCACCCCGCGGCGCGAGGCGGGTTCGGAGGGTGACACTCATTCGCAGTTACCTCTTCTGGCGGTCGCGGAT
The DNA here is from genome assembly GCA_030618975.1 of Planctomycetia bacterium. GTDB lineage: Bacteria > Planctomycetota > PLA2 > PLA2 > JAEUHO01 > JAUXCH01. The sequence continues at coordinate 3,373 of JAUXCH010000233.1, read as the reverse complement.
CTCCTCCAGGGCGTCGAGGATCGCCAGGCGATCGAGCCGCTGGAAGTACCCCATCTTCAGCAACCCGACCGTGAACAGGCAGGCGAGGAAGAAGACGCCGAGGAGGATCTGCGAGCGCGTGCCGTCCGCATCGAGCATGCCGACCAGACACAGCACACCGAGCACGAAGACGACCAGGATGGCGACGAAGATGAGGATCATCAGGCCTCGGTTGGGCCCCTGGAAGCCGCGCGCCATGTCGGCCCGGAGTCCGCGTCGGAAGGGCGAGGAGTGCTTCATCCCGGGACGGTAGCACACCGGCGCGCCTCGTCCTGAGGTACGCTTGCGCCGTGGACCCGCGACCCCACTACGAGGCCGTCGTCTTCGACTGCGACTCGACGCTCACCGCCATCGAGGGGATCGACGAGCTCTGCGGCGCGCTGCCGTCCGAGCAGGCGGATCGGGTCGCAGCGCTGACCCGCGCCGCGATGAATGGAGAGGTGCCCCTGGCGGACGTCTACGAGCGACGGCTCGCCATCGTGCGACCGTCGGCCGAGGCCTTGCGGGTGGTGGGGCAGCGGTACGTGGAACGGATCGTGCCGGGGGCCCGGGAGGTGGTCGGGGCCCTGCGTGAGCGTGGCGTCGAGGTGGGAATCGTCAGCGGCGGGCTGGCGCCGGCCGTTCGCGTCCTGGCGCGGGAGCTCGGGCTCGCCGACGACACCGTGCATGCCGTGGACGTGTGCTTCGACGAAGAGGGGCAGTACCTCGACTTCGATCGTGCCTCCCCCCTGTGGCGCAACCACGGCAAGGTCGAGGTGCTGGCGGCGCTGAGGGATCGGCGGTCCCCGCTGCTCTTCGTGGGCGACGGCGTCACCGACCTCGAGGCGAGGGACGTCGTCGACCGGTTCGTGGGCTTCGGGGGCGTGGTCGCGCGAGAGGCCGTCATGCAGGGCGCCGACGCCTTCTACGCCGGGCCCGACCTCGGTTTCGTGTTCGACCTGGTGTTCGGGGCGGCGGCTACTTCGCCCCGTTCACGTCCGGCACCACCCGCACGCTGAGCACGCCTTCGATCGCGCGGAGCTGGTCCAGGACGGCCTCCTCGACACGGCAGGCCACGTCCACGAGGGTGTAGGCGATCTCTCCCCGCGACCGGTTGAGGAGGTCCACGATGTTCAGGTCGTGCTCGCCGAGTGTCGCGGAGATCTGGGCCACCATATTGGGTACGTTGGCGTTCACGACGGCCAGACGGCAGCCTTGGGTACGGGGCATGTCGATCGAGGGGAAGTTGACGGAGTTCTCGATGTTGCCGTGCTCGAGGTAGCCGCGCAGCTGCTCCGCGACCATGACCGCGCTGTTGGCTTCCGCCTCGTGCGTGGAAGCACCCAGGTGGGGGAGCGCGATGACCTTCGGGTTGCCACGGAAGGCGGCGGCGGGGAAGTCGGTCACGTAGGCGCGCAGGTGGTCGGATGCGAGGGCCTCGAGCACGGCCCCTTCGTCGACCACCTCGCCGCGCGAGAAGTTGAGGAGGATTGCGCCGAACCGGACCATTCCGAGGCGTTCGGCGTCGAGCATGCCGCGGGTCGCATCGTTCAAGGGCACGTGCACGCTCACGAAGTCGCTGCGCGAGAGCAGCGCGCCGAGCGTGCCCACCTGCTCGACCTCGGCGGAGAGCTTCCAGGCGTTGTCGACGGTCATGCCGGGGTCGAAGCCGACGACCCGCATGCCGAGTGCGTGCGCCGTGTTGGCCACCTTGACGCCGATGGCGCCGAGCCCGAGCACACCCAGGGTGCGGCCCGGAAGTTCGAACCCGACGAACTGCTTCTTGCCCGCCTCGACCTTCTTCTTCAGGTCGGCGCCCGTGGCGTTCAGGCTGCGGACGTACTCCCATCCGTCGCAGACGTTGCGGGCAGCCAGGAGCATGCCGGCCAGGACGAGCTCCTTGACGGCGTTCGCATTCGCGCCCGGGGCGTTGAACACGGGAATGCCGCGGGCGGTCAGCGCGTCGATCGGGATGTTGTTCACGCCGGCGCCGGCGCGCGCGACGGCGCGCAGCGTCTCCGGGACGTCCAGGGCGTGCATGTCCTGCGAGCGCACGAGGATGGCGTCCGGATGCCCGATCTCGGAGGCGACCTCGTAGAGGTTGCGCGGGAGATGCCGGAGGCCCTCCGTCGAAATCCGGTTGAGCGTCAGCACCTTGAACATGGGGATCTCCTCGACTTGCAGGCCGTCACGCGTTGCGTGCGGCGAACTCCTGCAGGAACGCGATGAGCGCGTCGACGGCGGCCTCGGGCGTGGCGTTGTAGATGCTGGCGCGCATGCCCCCGACCGAGCGGTGGCCCTTCAGGCCGTGGAGGCCCGCCTCCTCCGCCTCCGACAGAAACGCGGCGTCGAGCTCGTTCCGACCGAGGAGGAACGGGACGTTCATCCACGAGCGAGCGGCCGGGTCGACGGGGTTGCCGTAGAAGTCGGCGGCGTCGAGGTAGGCATAGAGCTTCTCGGCCTTGCGCTGGTTGATGCGCCCCATGGCCTCCAGGCCGCCGCCGTCCAGGAGCTGGCGGAAGACCAGGCCGCACACGTACCAGGCCCAGCACGGCGGCGTGTTCAGCATGGAGCCGGCCTGCGCCTGCTTCGTGTAGTCGATGGCCATCGGCGTATCGGCGCGTGCGCGGCCGAGCAGGTCGCGCCGAACCCCCACGACGGTCACCCCCGCCGGCCCCATGTTCTTCTGGGCGCCTGCGTAGAAGCAGCCGTAGCGATCCACCGCCATGGGGCGAGACAGGATCGTGGAGGAGACGTCGCCGACCAGCGGCACGGCGCCGACGTCCGGCACGCCGTGGTACTCGACGCCGCCGATGGTCTCGTTGGGTGTGATGTGGACGTAGGCGGCGTCGTCGCCCACCTTCCACCCTGCACGGGCAGGGATGGAGCGCCAGCCGTCTTCCTCGCTCGTGGCCGCGATGCGCGCGTTCGTGAACCGACCTGCCTCGGCGAACGCCTTCTTCGACCAGGATCCGGTCAGGACGTAGTCCGCGGCGGGGGCGTCGCCCACCAGGTTCAGGGGCACCGCGGCGAACTGTGTCGTGGCGCCGCCCTGCAGGAACAGGACCGCGTAGTCGTCACCGATGCCCAGGAGCTCGCGGAGATCGGCCTCGGCGGCGGCTGCGATCTCGCCGAAAGCCTGGCTGCGGTGGCTCATCTCCATGATGGAGAGGCCTCGCCCCTTCCAGTCGAGCAGTTCGTGCCGCGCCTCTTCGAGCACGGCCTCCGGCAGGGCCGCGGGCCCGGCACCGAAGTTGTGGATCCTGGCCATGGCAACTCCCACCGCCCCCCCGCGAAAGGCGCGGATTTTCACCTGACCCCGAAGCCCTGACCCCGAAGCCCCCGAAGCCCGGAC
>JAUXCH010000197.1 GCA_030618975.1 Planctomycetia bacterium | reverse complement strand
GGAGTCGACCGTCTCGATGATCTTCAGCAACGGCAGGAAGAGGCCGAGCACGATCAGGAAGACGGCACCGCCGAGGAAGATGATCAGCAGGGGCTCGATGATGGAGGTGATCGAGCCCACGGCGACGTCGACCTCCTCGTCGTAGTTGTCGGCGATGCGGATGAGCATCTTGTCAAGCTCACCGGTTTCCTCGCCTACGTCGATCATGTTCACGACGATGTCGTCGAAGATACCGCTCTCGCCGAGAGGCTCCGCGATGGTGCCTCCTTCCGAGATCGACTCGCGGACGCCGTCGTGCGCCTTCTCCATCACGACGTTGCCGGCCGTGTCGCGGCAGATGTCGAGCGCTTCCAGGATCGGCACGCCGGACGCCACCAGGGTGCCGAAGGTCCGGCTGAACCGGGCCACGACGGTCTTGCGGACCAACCCGCCCACCGCGGGGAGATTCAGCTTCACGCGGTCGAAGAAGCGCCGCCCGGGGCCGCTCCTCCCGATCATCTTGAATAGGATGACCAGCGCGGTCACGATGAGGAAGGCCGCCCACCAGTATTCGACGAGGAACTTCGAGAAGGTCTGGAGGCCGCGCGTGAGAGCCGGCAGCTCTCCGCCGCCGGGGAGTTGCTTGAACACCTCCTCGAACTTCGGCACCACGAAGATCATGATCAGGAGGAGGATGGCGAGGACCACGGTGAAGACGACGGTCGGGTAGATCATGGCGCCCTTGATGCGGCGCTTGAGCCGCTCGGCCTTCTCCATGAATCCCGCCAGGCGGTTCAGGATGACGTCGAGCACGCCGCCCGCCTCGCCGGCCTTCACCATGTTCGAGTAGAGGTGGTCGAACACGGTCGGGTGCTTGGCGAGGGCTTCGGACAACGGCGAGCCGCTCTCGACGTCCTCCGTGACGTCGGCGAGCACGCCCTTGAAGGGCCCCTTGTCCATCTGCCCCTCGAGGATCTTGAGGCTGCGGACGATGGGCAGGCCCGCATCCTGGAGGGTGGAGAGCTGGGTCGTGAACTCGGTCAGGACCTTCGTCGAGACCCTGGCCTTTCTGCGCTTCCGACCCACGGGCGCGGCGGCTGCGGTGGGCTTGGTGCTCCCTACTCGTCCACGACCGCCCCCGCTGCGCGGGGGCGCTTTCTGACCAGCAGCGATCTTCGGCATCCTCGTACTCCTCGTCGTCGATGGTGCGTCAGGCGGCCGTCTCTCTCAAGACCTCTTCGACGGTGGTGGTCCCGTTGAAGATGGCCCGCAGGCCGGCTTCCCTCAGCACGCCCATGCCCTCGCGGAGAGCCTGCTCGCGGATGGCGTCCGAGGATTCGCCCTCGATCACCATCTGGCGGAGCGCTTCGGACATCACCAGGATTTCGAAGATGCCGATCCGCCCCTTGTAGCCGCTCCCGTGGCAGTTGTCGCACCCGGTTCCGTAGGCGAAGTGCTTGCCCCGGATGTCCTCCGCCGTGAGACCCAGTTCCATCAGCACCTCGGTCCCGGGTTCGTAGGTCACCTTGCACTCGGTGCAGATCGTCCGCACGAGGCGCTGGGCGACGACCGCCTCGAGCGTGGCTGCCACGAGGAACGGCTCGATGCCCAGGTCCAGGATGCGGGTGATCGCAAGCGGGGCGTCGTTCGTGTGCAGGGTGGAGAAGACCACGTGCCCGGTCAGCGACGCCTCCACGGCGATCTGCGCCGTCTCATGATCGCGGATCTCCCCCACCAGGATCATGTCCGGGTCCTGGCGCAGGATCGACCGGAGGCACCGGGAGTACGTCACCCCGATCTCATCGTTCACCTGGACCTGGACGATGCCGTCCAGCTCGTACTCGACGGGATCCTCGGTGGTGATGATCTTGATGCCCACGTCGTTGGCGAAGTTCAGCCCCGAGTAGAGCGTCGTCGTCTTGCCGGATCCCGTGGGGCCGGTCACGAGCACGATGCCGTGCGGGAGATGGATCAGCCGCTTGAGGGTGTCGAGCTCCGAATCGGACAGGCCGACCTGGGCCAGATCCAGCGAGACGATGGACCGGTCGAGGATGCGGATCACGCACGACTCGCCGTGGAGGGTGGGCAGCGTGCTGACGCGGAGATCCACGGGGCGGCCACCGATCATGATCTCGATGCGACCGTCCTGCGGAAGGCGGGTCTCGGCGATGTCCAGACCGGCCCTGACCTTCACGCGGCTGATGAGCGGGAGGGCCAGGTGCCGCGGGGGAGCCTGCAGCTCGTAGAGGGCGCCGTCCACCCGGTAGCGGATCTTGAAGTCGTCCTCGAACGGCTCGAAGTGGACGTCCGACGCCCGGTCGCGAATCGCCTGGAAGAGGATGTACTGGAGGAGCTTGATGATGGGCGCGGACTGCGCCATCTGCTCCGCGTCGGCGAGATCCACGGTACCGCGCCGCTTGGCGGAGGCCGCCCCGCCGACCTGTTCCACGACCTCCTCGACGAGTTGCTCCATCGTGCTGACGGAGTCGCCGTAGTACTTCTGGACGAGCTCCTTGATCTGGTCCTGGGGGGCGAGCACGCCCTCGACCTCGCCGCCGGTCACGAACCGGAGGTCGTCGAGCACCGCCGTGTTCTGGGGGTTGCCCAGGGCCACGACGAGCTTCCCTTCCTCGCGCTTCACCGGGAGCACGTCGAAGAGCTTGGCCGTCTCGGGATCGACGGACTCGATGAGCTCGGCGGAGAACTCCACGCTCGACAGGTCGAACATGTCGAGGCCGGCCTGGCGCGCGAGCCCCTGCTGGAGAGTCGCCTCGTCGAGGTGCCCGAGGCGGATGAGGATCTGGCCGATCTGCCCACCTTCCTCGCGCTGGGCGGTGAGCGCCTCCTGGATCATCCCCTCGTGGACGGCCTTCATCTCCTTGAGAATCTGGCCGAGGAGCTTCTTCGTCCGTGCGTAGCGGTAGGGAACGTCGGGGACCACGGCGCGACTCCTAGGAGGACAGATCCAGCTTTTCCCGCGTCCGCCGCGGGTCCTGACACTTGGCGAGCACCTGATCCCTGTCGATCTTCCCCGCCCTGTAGAGCTCGAGGAGGTGATCGTCGAGGAGGAACATGCCCTTGCTCTTGCCCGTCTGGATGGCGCTCGGGATCTTGAAGGTCTCGTTCTTGCGGATGTGGTTCTCGATCCCGGGTGTCATCGTCATGAGCTCGAACGCCGCGATCAGGCCGCGATTGTCGGCACGCGGCATGAGCACCTGCGAGATCACACCGACCAGCGAGACGGAGAGCTGCACGCGCACCTGTTCCTGCTGCTCGGGCGGGAACTGGTCGATGATGCGGTCCACGGTGCGGGCGGAGCCGGTCGTGTGCAGGGTGCCGAACACCAGGTGGCCCGTCTCGGCGGCGGTGATGGCGGTGGCGATGGTCTCGAGGTCGCGCATCTCGCCCAGGAGGATCACGTCGGGGTCCTCGCGCAGGGCTCGACGGATGGCCTCGGAGAACGTCGGCACGTCGGTGCCGACCTCTCGCTGGTTCACGATCGCCTTCTTGTGTTCGTGGTAGTACTCGATCGGGTCCTCGATCGTGACGATGTGGATGGCGCGGTTCTCGTTGATGTGATCGATCATGGTGGCAAGCGTGGTCGTCTTGCCGCAGCCCGTCGGCCCCGTGACGAGCAGGAGGCCGCGCGGTCGATCCACCAGCTCGATGACGGACTGCGGGAGGCCGATCTCCTCGAAGCTCAGGAGCTTGTACGGGATGAGGCGACACACCATGGCGTCGACGCCCTTCTGGCGGAAGGTCGCGACGCGGAACCTGGCCTTGTCCTCGTAGGCAAACCCGAAGTCCGCGCTCCCCACCTCGCGGAACTCCTTGAGTTTCCCGGGCGGGATGATCTCCTCGATGAGCGCCGTCGTCTCGGGCGCGGTCAGGGCGGGGTGGTTGATGTTCCTCAGGTCTCCCTGGAGGCGGATGGTGGGTGGCCGGCCCACCGTGATGTGGAGATCGGAGGCGTTCTTCTCGACGACCAGGTCGAAGAGGCGGTAGATGTCGGGGCCTTGGATCGGCATGCTCGGCTGACTCCGCAGTCGGTGGTGAGGTGGCAACTCCGTTACCCGTCAGTGGAACCTTGGTTTACGCGTCCGCAGCGGTCAACTCGCCCGTCACGCGGAGGATCTCCTCGATCGTCGTGGTGCCGGCCAGCACCTTCCGGACTCCGTCCTGGCGCAGGCTCCGCAGTCCGCCGCTGAGGCGCGCCTGCGCGCGGATCTCCTGCGTGCTTCCGCCGCGGAAGGTGATCTCGCGGGTCTGCGGGTCCATGACGAAGAGCTCGAACAGGCCGACCCGGCCCTTGTAGCCCTCGAACCGGCACTCCCTGCAACCCACGGCGCGAAAGACGTTGCGGCCCTCGACGTCAGACTGCTCGAGGCCCACCGACGCGAGCAGGGACGGGGCCGGCTTCACGGGCTGCCGGCAGCTGAGGCACAGCTTGCGGACGAGCCGCTGGGCCATGATCGCGGTCACGGCCGTGGAGACCAGGAACGGCTTCACGCCCATGTCGCGGAGGCGCGTGAGCGCCGAGGGCGCGTCGTTCGTGTGGAGGGTGGAGAACACGAGGTGGCCGGTCAGGGCCGCCTGGATGGCGATCTCGGCGGTCTCCCGGTCGCGGATCTCGCCGACCAGGATGATGTTCGGCGCCTGGCGCAGCATGGATCTCAGGATCCGCGAGAAGTCGAGGCCGATGTTGTGCCGGACCTCGGACTGGTTCACGCCGGGCAGGTTGTACTCGACGGGGTTCTCGGCCGTGATGATCTTGACGTTGGGCTTGTTCAGGCGCTTGATCGCCGCGTAGAGCGTGGTGGTCTTGCCGGAGCCCGTCGGGCCGGTCACCAGGAAGATGCCGTTCGGCCGCTTGATGATGCGCTCGAAGCGGTTCATGTCCTCGCCGATGAAACCGAGAGTCTCGAGGTCGACGAGCCCCGCTTCCCGGTCGAGGAGTCGCATGACGATCGACTCCCCCGTGGTGGAAGGCAGCAGGGAGACGCGAACGTCGATCGGGCGCTGCATGAGACGCAGGTTGATGCGTCCGTCCTGGGGCTTGCGGTGCTCGGCGATGTCCATGCGGGCCATCACCTTGAGGCGGGTGATCACGGGACCGGCCAGTTCGAGGTCGAGCGAGTTGGCCTCGTAGCACACGCCGTCCACGCGGTAACGGACGCGAACCCGGTCCTCGAGCGGCTCCACGTGGATGTCGGACGCGCGGTCGGCCAACGCCTGTTCGAACATCTGGTGCACGAGCCGGATGATCGGGGCGTCTTCGTCCGCCTCGTCGACCTCGGGGGACGGACCCCGGGTCGACGCCGCCACGCGCTCTCCGATGCCGTAGGACTCGGCCCGGGCATTGGCGAGCGCAGAAGACGGGGTGAGGGCGAAGGAGATGTCGCGGTTGAGCACGAACCGGAGATCGTCCGACGCGAACGTGACCATGGGGTCGTCCGTGGCGAGAAGAAGCCGCGACTCGTGGATCTTGACGGGTACGACGGGAAAATCGCTCACCACCTGCCGGGGGACGAGATCGATCACCTGCGGGGAGAGCCGGGCCCGCGAGAGATCCACGAAGGGGAGCCGGAACTGGCGGCACAAGGCCTTCGTGAGCTGGATTTCGTCGATGAATCCCAGGTCCACCATGGCCTGCCCGATCTTGGTGCCGGGCATGCGGCGCTGGTGTTCCAGGGCCTCGTCGATCTTGCGTTCGTCCACGAGACTCATCTCGAGGAGGATCTGGCCGAGTTGCTTGTGTACGGGCGGCATGGGGTATGGCGGGTCCGGTACCTGGGCCATCGGATATAGCACACGCTGCGCCATTGGCGCCACGTGACGGAAGCGTTACGGGGTCGGGGAGAATGGCCTCCCACCCCGGATCGGCCGGCGGCCCCGTCCTGGGGCCGAGCCGGCGGGAGGAGAGCACGCATGTCCCACCCCTCGATACGGCTCGTGGCTGCCATCGTGGCCGCACTGACCCTCGCGGCCTGCGCCACCCCCACGCCGATCAAAGACACGTCCGGCCTCAGCCGCGAGACGCCCGAGGCGACCTACGAGTACTTCAAGACCATGGCCCGGAACAACCAGTGGGCCAACGAGTGGCTGGTCTTCAGCCCCAACTTCAAGCAGATGATCAACCAGGCGGCGGGGCGCAACGTGGACGTGGGGGACTACTCCATGGCCAGGCAGGCGTTGCCCGACGCGAAAAACAGCTCCTCCCAGATGCAGATGCTGCTGAACAGCAAGCTCGACGGAGTCCAGTACCTGGGCCCGGATCGCGCGCGGATCACGATCTCGGCCGGCGGGCGGCAGGTCAGTCCCCTCATGGTGAGGATGACCCGGTGGGAGCTCAAGATTCGCGGGCAGGAGACGCCCGCGAGCGGAACCGTCCAGCACCCGGGCGACGCCATCCAGATCAACGCGGACGGCTCGATCACGGTGCACGTGGTGGCGGAACCGGGGGTGGCAGGCGCCATCCGGACCGTGGCGCGGGACCAGATCGAGGGGTTCGCCGTCAAGTCCCAGTGGTTCGTCGACGACTTCGGCGGCCTCGTGGGCAACGTCGGCCCCGCCCAGGCCCAGCCGCAGCCCGGGACCTATGCACCCGCCGGCGCGGCGACTTCTGCCCCGGCCGCGGCCGGAGCCATCGGGTCCGGCTCGCCGGACGGCTAGCCGCGCCGCAAGCACCCACCTGGAGAAGCGGCATGGCGACGAAGAAGAAGGCCGGTTCGAGGGGTCCGCGGTTCGTCTACCACTTCGGTCCCAAGGGAGCCGCGGGTCACGCCGGAATGCGGGAGATCCTCGGCGGCAAGGGCGCCAACCTCGGTGAGATGTGCCGTCTGGGACTGCCGGTCCCTGCCGGATTCACCATCGCCACGACAGCCTGCCAGGCGTACTACGACGGTAAGGAGCGACTGCCCGAGGCGATGGTGGACCAGATCCACCGGGCCGTCCGGCGCCTGGAGCGTGAGACCGGCAAGCGGTGGGGAGATCCGGATCGTCCCCTGCTCGTCTCGGTTCGGAGCGGTGCCGCGATCAGCATGCCCGGGATGATGGACACCGTGCTCAATCTCGGACTCACCGAGAAGGTCGCGGCGGGTCTCGCGGACCGGACGGGGAACCCGAGATTCGCCGCCGATGCCCGGCGCCGTTTCATCCAGATGTTCGCGAACGTCGTCGAGGGTCTGGAGCTCAACCGCTTCGAGTCCATCCTGCGTACCGAGAAGCGCAAGGCGCGCGTCCTGGACGACACGGACCTCGATGCGGCGGCACTCGAGAGGGTGGTGAGCGAGTACCTGAAGGTCTTCGAGGAAGGCACGGGTCACCCGTTCCCCGACGACCCCTACGAGCAGCTCGAGCGATCGATCGGCGCGGTGTTCGGATCGTGGATGGGCAAGCGCGCCGTCGAGTACCGCGAGATCCACAAGATCCGCGGGCTTCTGGGGACGGCTGTGACCGTGCAGTCGATGGTCTTCGGAAACCTCGGTGAGGATTCGGGGACGGGCGTCTGTTTCACCCGCGACCCCTCGACCGGCGAGAACGAGTTCTACGGCGAGTTCCTGATGAACGCCCAAGGAGAGGACGTCGTCGCCGGCATCCGGACCCCGGAGCCCCTTCACGATCTCGAGAGGCACAACGCCAAGGCCTACCGGCAGCTCTGTCGCGTGCGACGGGAGCTCGAGAAGCACTACCGTTCCATCCAGGACATCGAGTTCACGATCGAGAACGGGACGCTGTACCTGCTGCAGACGCGGACGGGCAAGACGACCCCCGGGGCAGCCGTGCGTATCGCAGTCGACATGGTGAAGCAGCGGTTGATCACGAAGGAAGAAGCCGTCGCCCGCATCACACCTGATCAGATCGACCAGATCCTGCACCCCCAGTTCGACCCGACCGCGGAGCGGAACGTACTGACCAAGGGCATCGCCGCGAGCCCAGGTGCAGTCAGCGGGGAGGTCGTCTTCACGGCGGAGGACGCGAAGGTCCAGGCCCAGGCCGGCCGACCGGTCATCATGGTTCGGGAAGAGACGAGCCCGGAAGACGTG
>JAUXCH010000284.1 GCA_030618975.1 Planctomycetia bacterium | reverse complement strand
ATCCTCGTCGTGGGTCGGAAGGTGCTGTGGCTGATCGGAGAGGACGGGAAGTTCAGGATCGCGAGCGCGAGCAGTGGGCGCGTACGGCACGTCATCGACCTGCCGGTCGCCGATCTCGGTGCGGTCGACCTGGACGCCCTGACCGACGACCTCGCCTACGTGCAGGACGGGCGGTGGCTCCGCGTCCGGGCTGGGACGGGCGCAGTCGAGACCGTCGAGACGCGCGACCTGACCGGTTCCGACGAGGAGCCCGGCTCCGGCGAGGAAGCCGCGCGCTGACCGTGCCTTCCGAGCGCGTCGCCGCCGCCGCGACGTGCGGCGGCGGCCGAGAAGCGCGGAAACCGGTCCGATCTCGGGCGGCGCGGCCCGCTGAGCGGTGGTTCTCGTCGGCGGGCTACTCGATGCGCTTGATGATTACTCGAGGCGCTTGATGATGTGGTAGCCGAAGGGACTCGTCGTCGCGTCGAAGTCGGCGATCCCGGTCTCGTCGACCTGGAGCGAGAAGCCCACGTCGCCGAAGGCCTTCGCCATGCCGCTACGCGGGTACGCTCCGGACTCGGGGATCATGCCGTCGTTGGCCATGGTGTAGGGCCCGCCGGGAGGCGGATCGGCGCTGTGCTTCCGCTTGAGCGCCGCCCAGTCTGCGCCGGCCTCGAGCTGCTTCACGAGGTCGTAGGCGAGCTCCTTCGCCGCCTCGGGTGTCGTGCCGTCGGGAATGCGCGGATTCTTCACGGCGATGAGGATGTGGTCGACGGTGACCTTGTAGGGGGTCGTTTGCGTGGTGGGGGGAACCTGGCTCGCGACGTCGGGGGTCGTGGAGACCTCGTTCGTGGCGTCGTCCCCCCCGCACGCGGCGAGAAGGAGCAGGAGGGACAGGGCGGTGAGTACGGTGCGCATGCGCGGCATTGTAGGGAGTGGGCGGGGTGTCCGACCTCTCGGCGCGGCGGGGGTCTTCGCGCGCCGGCCCTTCTCCGGCTCTCGCCGCGGCCGCGGCGCACGGCGGCGAGCCGTGAACGCCATCGAGAGGGGTCGGATCCCGAAGTGCCGCGGCTGTGCCCGAAAAGCGGGGAATTTCACCTGACCCCGAGCTCCCCGACGAGCTCCCCGAGCTCCCCGAGCTCTACTCGATGCGCTTGATGATGTGGTAGCCGAAGGGGCTCGTCGCCTTGTCGAAGTCGGCCATGCCCGTCTCGTCGACCTGGAGCGAGAAGCCCACGTCGCCGAAGGCCTTCACCATCGCGGCTCGGGGAACCTCGCCGCGGCCGGGCTGAACGCCTTCGCCGGCGAGGGTGTAGGGGCCGCCGGGAGGGGGATCCGCGCTGTGCTCGCGCTTCAGGGTCGCCCAGTCGGCGCCGGCCTCGAGCTGCCTCAGCAGGTCGTAGGCGAGCTCCTTTGCGGCCTCGGGCGTCTTGCCGTCGGGGAGGCGCGGACCTTTCACGGCGATGAGGATGTGGTCGACGGTGACCTTGTCGGGGGCGGCGGGCGTCACGCGAGGCGGACTCCTCTGTGGACTGCTTGACGCGCTGGACGAGGTGGTCGCCGTAGGGGCTTGGGCTTGGGTTCGCGCTCGTGTCGTCGTCGGAGGTCCCCCTCGTGCCGGGCTCGAGCGGGAAGATGCCATCGCCGGGGGCGCGTAGGCAACCATCGTGCTTCGGCTCCTCGGGGTTCGGTTGCACGCGGTGAGGAGGAGCAGAAGGGAGAGTGCGGTGAGTGCGCTGCGCATGGGCGGCATTGTAGGACGTGGGTGAGGTGGACGACCTCTCGCCGCGGCTGGGCCTGAAAAGCGCGGAATATCACCTGACCCCGAGCTAGGTTTCGAGGGCGGCGGCGATCTTCTCTTGCCAGTCGGCCATCTCGCCTTCCTCGTAGGAGCCGGCCCTCCAGCGGAATCCCAATCCGTCTTCCGGGGCGCGCGGGATCACGTGGACATGGACGTGGGGGACCACCTGACCCGAGCACGCGCCGTTGGTCTGGAAGATGTTGAAACCCTCCGCGCCCGTCGCGGCCACGACGGCGCGGGCCAGGCGGGGCAGGACCCGGCCGAGGGCGGCCATGGTCTCGTCCGGCATGTCGGTCAGCAGCTCGTGGTGGTCGCGGGGGATCAAGAGCGTGTGGCCGGGCGCGAGCGGGAAGAGGTCCAGGAAGGCGATCGTGTGCTCGTCCTCGTGGACGCGGGCGCTGGGGATCTCGTCCGCCAGGATCTTGCAGAAGATGCAGTCGGGGTCGCGCGGGCTCATGGGGGGGCTCCCTTCGTCGCCCACACTCTAGCGGTTTTGGACGGCGTCGGCGCGTACCATGGGCGGGTGGAAACCTTCGACTCGCTCCGTGAAGCCGTGGGCCGCGAGCGCTCCGTGCGCAGCGTCTGCCAGGCCCTGCACTTCGGGGTCTCCGAGCTGGGGTCGCCGTCGGTGGGGGCGATGCACATCACGTGCGCCGACGAGTCCGAGCACGAGTGCGTGACCGCGTTCCAGCTCGGGTTCGCCCAGTACGTGCTGCCCGCCCTCAAGTTCGCGCAGCAGTCGCCGTTTCGGCTCGCGAACCTCGGGGGGCGGTACGAGTGGGGCGCCTTGCCGATCGCGGAAGATCACTACGCGACGGAAGGCTCGAAGACCGGCTGGAAGCTCCTCGTCGTCAAGGTGAACTCGCACGTGGCGATGATGCGGGGCAAGGCGGGCCGTACGTTCGGGCTGCTCGAACGCTACGGGCAGTCGTCGTCCTGCTGCGGCGCGTTGGCGGCGCTGCTCGGCGGCGACGTGCCTCCGTTCACGGACCCGGTTCGCGAAGCGTTCCTCTCCGAGGGGCAGGACCGGCTCGCGGTCCTGCGCGACCCCGCGCAGGTCGACCCCGGGGTGCGGGCGCTGTACGCGGCGCTCGTCTCGGCGCGCCTCCAGGCGCGGGCGGTGATGCTCGACATCCAGGACCACGAGCCCGCCTCGCCGACCCTCTACCTGGTCCTGCCCTGCGTGACGCTGAACGAGCCGGGCCCGGACGGCGAGATCCTCTGCGGCGCCTACGTCGCCGATCGCCGGGGCGGGACCGGGCGGGAGGAGTACTTCGGGCTGGGCGACGACCCCGCGGCCTACCGGGTACGCGAGGAGCACGGCAAGCTGGTCGTGACCGACCCGGGCTGCGACGCGCTCCGCGAGGCGCGCGATCACCGCCGGATGGTGCTGTCTTCCTGGAAGACACGGACCCACGGCGCTGCGGCCGCCGTCCGCGACCCCCGCCTCGGGCGGATCCGACAGGACGTGGGACGGAGTCTGCACCACCATCATCCGCACGCCAAGCTGCTGCTCAAGGCGCTCCTCGTGGTGCTGGCGGAGGCCTCACCGATCCCGGCCGCCGTGCTGCTGTTCGGCGTGGGCGCGGCGGGCATCCACCACGCCTTTCGCGCGCACCGGCTGACGAGCGAGAAGGCGGATCCCGAGGCGGCGCGGCGGATCGTGACCGAGATCCACGACCGGGTCGACCACCTCGAGCCGGGGGAGGCGCGGGGGTTGCTCGAGATGCTCCTGGAGGAGCACCCGCACGAGGCGTAGCCCGCGCAGCTACCGCCGGGCCATCTCGACCTCGTAGAAGAAGCTCCCGCCCATCGAACCGGAGTTCCCCGGAATCGACGACTCGGCCTCGTAGGTCCCCTCCACCCGCGAGGCCAGGCCGCGCGGGACGAGCTGCGTCAGGTCGACACGGATCTCCCCGAGGCCGCGCCCGTGGAAGGAGGTCAGCGTCATGCCCATCTCCTCAGGTGCGCCGGGCAGGTGGATCGGCTGCTCCGGCGCGGTGAGCGCGGCCTTGAGGCGGAGCCCGACCCGGTGGCCCTCGATGCGCACGAGCTCGTACTCGGTCGTCTCGACCATCCGCATGCCGAACTGCCGGGTGGTGCGGGTGACCGCCCACCGGGCGCCGATCCCGACCGGCTCCGTCGGCAGGGGCGTGCAGAAATCGTTCAGGGCGATCTGCAGGCCCTCGAGCATGGTGCGCGCGGCGAAGTCGAGGTCTTTGGGCTCCGGGAAGGCGACCGAGTGGACGATGCCCTGCGTGCTGGCCCGGCCGCGCACGGTGAAACCCTCGACGTTCGCCATCTCCCGATCGAGCGCGGCCAGATCGTCTCCGGCGCCATCGCACAGCGCGCAACGTCCGACCCGCCACAGGAAGTGTACGTCGCCCACCTCGTCGATCTTCTCCACCACGACGTCGGCCTCGAGCTCCCAGGGCGGGTCGTTTCTCTCGATCGGGCCGAGGCCGTCGACGTCGATCTTCTTGCCCCCGGTGACCGCGAGGACGAGGCGCTCTCGCGCGCCCGGGGCCACGTCGTAGCGGAGCAGACGACGCGGTTCGGCGCCCTCCTCGATGAGCTCCACCTGGGCCAGGTCCGTGTGGGGCGTGGCGCGGGGCTGTGCCTCGCCGGGGGGGGCGTCGTCGCCGCCCCGCGAGAAGAAGGCCACGAGGGCGATCGCCACGAGCAACGTCGCGAGGACGCTGCCCGCGAGCCGCTTGCGCTGCGCGGCCTGTGCGTGGGGGGCGAAGCGGACCGTGTCGGCCGCCGTGGGCCGGGCCTTCGTGGTCGCCGGCTCCCGGCCGAGGCCCGCGGCGAACGCGTCGGCGAACGCGCTGCAGCTCGGGAACCGATCGTCGGGATCGCGCGCCATCGCCCGCATGAGGGCGGAGGCCGCCGCCTCCGGGAGGTCGGGTACGTGGTCCCGGATCGGCTGCGCCTCCTCGTGCGACTTGCGCACGAGGAGCTCGACGGGCGTGCCCTTGCCGAAGGGGGAGCGGCCGGCGAGTGCCTCGTAGAGGGTGGAAGCGAGGCCGTACTGGTCGACCGCCGGCCCCAGGTCGCGGCCGAGCGCCTGCTCCGGCGCCATGTACTTCGGCGAGCCGATGCCGACGCCCGTGCCCGTCAGCGCGTCGCCCTCGGAGTCGACGGCCTTCGCGACGCCGAAGTCGGAGAGGAAGACGTGGCCCTCTTCGTCGAACAGGATGTTGCCCGGCTTCACGTCGCGGTGGAGGCTGCCGCGCTTGTGCACGAAATCGAGCGTCCTCCCCATGGTGGCGAGCCAGGGGAGCGTGTCCTCGGGCGCCTGGCGCGTGCCGCCCGCCAGGTGGTCCTCGAGGCTGCCGCCTCCCAGGTACTGGAGGACGAAGAAGGGAATGTCGTCCTGCTCGCCGCGGGCGAGGATGCGGACGACGTGCGGGTGCTCGAGCCGGACCAGCTCGGAGACCTCGCGAGCGAGGCGGGCACGGAAGCCCGCCTCGGCGAGGAACCTCGCGTGGGGGACCTTCACGACGACCGGACGGCCCAGGCTCGTGTCGAACGCGCGGTAGATCGAACCCATGCCACCCTCGGCGAGCCTCGACTCCACGCGGTAGGTCCCGAGCAGGGTCTGGCCTGCGAGGTCGACGCGGAACCGCTCGGGGACCGCGTCCTGCGGGGCCGGGGTGTCGTCCTGGGTCATGCGTCCTCTTTCGGGGTCCGGGCAGCCTACCCTGGCCGAGCGCGGGCCGGGGCCGGGTAGGCTCTCAGTCCGTCGGGAGGAGACGCGGCATGGATCGGGACGCCCAGGCGAGACTCCGGGAGCTGCTCGCGGCGACCCTCGAGGACGCGCGCCTCTCGAAGAGCGAGGCGCGAGAGCTCGAGGACGTCGTCGAGCGGGTCGCGCACGAGGCCTCCGCGCTGGCCTTCGTTCGCAACGAGGCCTTCCGGATCGCCCGGGAGCGGATCGAGGAGGCCCCGGGCGCCGTGCTCGGCTGGCTCGACCGGGTCGACAAGGTCGTCGACCGGGTGCGGGCCGAGGGCGGTGTCGGCGTCGAGGAGCGCGTGGCGTTCAGCCCCGGCCTGGCGTGCCTGAAGCTGCTGACCTCGAGCCTCAGGACGGCGCGCCGGTCCGTGGACGTCTGCGTGTTCACCATCACGGACGACCGGATCTCCGACCTCCTGCTCGAGCTTCACGAGCGCGGGGTGGGGATCAGGATCGTCACCGACGACGAGAAGTCCCGGGACCCCGGATCCGACGTCGCGCGCCTGGCGAAGAAGGGCATCCCGGTCCGGATGGACCGGGCGCCGGACCACATGCACCACAAGTTCGTGGTCGTGGACTCGCGGCTGCTGCTGAACGGCTCGTACAACTGGACGCGCGGCGCCGTGGACAACTGGGAGAACCTGCACGCGACCACGTCCCCAAAAACGCTCGAGGCCTTTCGGGGAGCGTTCGAGGCGCTCTGGGAGGACCTGGCGGACTAGCTCGCTAGCAGGCGGCCCGGCAGGAGGCCTAGCAGGACGAGCCGCCCGCCGAGCCGGAGCGGTTCTGGGCCACCTCGGGGCAGCAGCTGCGGCCGCTCTCCCGCAGGTCGACGGCGCGCGCGGCATCCTGGTCGAGCGTGGGGATGTCCTGGAAGCACCGGCCCAGACAGCCGAACAGCCGCTCCTGGAGCTGGTTGTCGACGGGGGCGAGGCGGTAGAAGCGCCAGAGGCCCTCCTTGCGCGTCTCGACGAGCTCCGCGTTGCGGAGGTAGGAGAGGTGCCGGGAGACCGTGGGTTGCGGGAGATCCAGGATCGCCACGAGATCGCCGACGCACATCTCCTCGAGCTTCAGGAGGTGGAGGATGCGCAGTCGGGTCTCGTCGGAGAAGGCCCGGAAGATCCCGTGTTTTGTCAATATCCACCTCCAGCGAATCACAGAGGCGATTCACT
>JAUXCH010000837.1 GCA_030618975.1 Planctomycetia bacterium | reverse complement strand
GGGGGCGGATCGTCAGTACGACGGGACTGGAAGCGATCGGTGAAGCCGCATCCACGCCCGCCGGAGGAGGATCGGTCGGGCGACTGTCACAGCCTGCGAGAGCCAAGGCGACCCACGTGATGACGGCGCATGCCGCCGAAGCCACTCCGGGCCCGGCCGCTGGCGAGATCAATGCCACGACCGCCTCCAGGCTCCCTTTCCCGACCACCTTCATTCCAGGAGTCCCTCAGCGTCCCGAGCTGAGGGCCGGTTCGTTGGCTCGAGCTGGATTGGGCGCTTGACCGAGGGTGACGAAGCTCAGCGTCCGCATGGCGTTGCTCCCCGGGCAGGCCGCCCATCCTACGACGACGCGGGCCGGGCGATCCTGCCCACGGCTTCGCCGACCCGCAACCGGGCGCCGGGCTCGAGCGGATCGAGCGCCCCCGCCTCGCGGGCCAGGAGGACGACGAGGGTCGACCCCATCTCGAACCAGCCCATCTCGTCGCCGCGTTCCACCGCCACGTCGAGGCCGGCCCACGTGCGGACGCGCGCGGGGGCGCCGCGGTTCGTCCGCACGGGGTGGATCGAGAGGCGGACCGATCCGACATCGAGCGCGCCGACGGCGACCACCGCGAACGCGCCGCCGCTCTCCGTCTCCCCGGACGCCACCACGCGCTCGTTCGAAGCGAAGAGACCGCGCAGGGCGGCGGCGGCCTTCGTGTGCACGGGCCAGAGGTCGCCGGGCAGGTGGCGGACGGTGTGGATCCGGCCGCTCAGCGGCCAGTGGAAGCGGTGGTAGTCGCCGGGGGAGAGGTAGACGGTGAGCTGGGTGCCGCCTTCGAAGGTCCGGGCCTCGTCCGCGTCGCCGAGCAGCGCGTCGAGCGGGTAGTCGACGCCCTTGGCCTGGAGGAGCCGGCCCGCCTCGACGGGGCCGGCCGCGTGCACGCGCCCGTCCGCGGGCGACACGACGATCGAGGCGTCGTCGGGCAGGGGGCGCGTGCCGTCCTGCAGGCGACGCGTGAAGAAGCCGAGGAACGAGCCGTAGCCCCCGGCGGGGCGCGCGGCTTCCTCGAGGTTCGCGCCGTACGCGCGCGCGTAGACCCTGAGAACCGGCGCCAGGAGCCAGCCGGGCACGGGCATCCGGGCCAGCGCGCCGACGGCTCGCGAGACCGCGCGCCGCGGCAGGACGCGGATCGCGGCGGGCAGGTCCCGTTCGTGGGTCACGAGCCTCGAGGCTCCGTCCGCCGCGCGGCGAGCCGCTCCCAGGTCTCGTAGCGGACGTCGATCGTACCGTTTCCGACCCCGATCCGGATGCGGGCCTTGTTCGCGCCGTGGAAGTCCGAGCCGCCGGTGGGCACGAGGTCGAAGCGGTCGGCGAGCGCGCCGAAGAACGCGCGATGCCGAGGCTTGTGGCTCGGATGGCCGACCTCGATGCCGGCCAGGCCGGCGTCGACGAGCGCTCCGAAGAACTCGTTCCACGCCTTGTCGCTCTCGAGCGCGATCTGCCTCGGGTGGGCGACGGTGGCCACGCCGCCCGCCGCCCGGATGGCGGCGACGGCCGCGGTCGAGGGCGTGCGGTCGACGACCACGTAGGCCGGTCCGCCGTCCTTGAGGTAGCGGTCGAACGCGGCGCGGAAGTCGGGCACGTAGCCGCGCGCGATCATGGCCTTGGCGAAGTGGGGGCGGGCGATGATCCGGCCTTCGGCGTGGCTCTCGACCTCGTCCATCGAGAGCGGGCAGTCGAGCTCGGCGAGGCGTTCGAGCATCAAGGCGTTGCGTTCGACGCGCGACGCGCGCACGCCCTCGAGAAACGACTCGAACTCCGGCGTCCCGGTGGGGACGCCGTGTGCCAGGACGTGGACGCTGCGACCCTCGTAGTTCGTGCTCACCTCGCAGCCGGGGATCACCTCGACACCGACCCTCGCGCCCGTGTCCGCAGCCTCCTCGACGCCCGACGTGGTGTCGTGGTCCGTCAGGGCCAACGCGCACAGCCCTTCGGCGGCGGCGAGCTCGACGAGCTCCGTCGGGGAGAGCGTCCCGTCCGAGTGCTTGGAGTGGGTATGGAGATCGATGCGGTCCATGCGTCAGCCGTCACGTTCCGTGGGGGACGGTCCGCCTCCTTCGGCGGGTCGTGCCGAGGAGGAGACCATAGACCACCAGGGCCGGGAGGGTGACGAAGAGGAAGACCCGCGTCGGGGGCTCGGGGACCGAGAACCCCAGGTCGGGGAGGGGGCGCGTCGCGTCCGCCAGCCAGGGCGTGGGCTCCCACTTGAGGGCCTCCACCTCCTCCGGCGGGGCCGCGACGAGCGGCCGCGCCCCGGGAGGTTTCCAGAGCCGGTTCTCGTAGATCCGCACGGGCGGATCCATGGATCGGACCGGTAGCAGGAAGGCCACCTCCTCGTAGACGCGGGCGCCCGGCGACAGG
>JAUXCH010000725.1 GCA_030618975.1 Planctomycetia bacterium | reverse complement strand
GTCACTTTCTCGATGTCAGCGTCGATGCCCGCCAACTTCAGTGCTTCGAGTGTTCGCTTCTCAAGCGTGGTGCAGTTGGCGCAACCTGGCCCCAGGACTTTGATTTCCATGACTATCTCCCTTAGAGAATGAGATTGAACAAAAGACCGACCGCCACAATCCCGGGCCGCGCGACCCGCCGCCTTGCCGGGCGTCCCGGCCGGCGTCCCGGCCGGAGTCCCGGCGCGGGCCCTGTTTCCCGCCTCCGCCGGACCGGGGGCGACCGCCGCCTCCGCCCTGGGGCCGGCGGCGAGGTCGCCGCTCCTCCGCGGGCAGCTCGGCGTCCCAGGCCGCCTGGTTGGCCAGGTACATCTGCTCGGCCTCGCCGACGAACACGAGGTCGGCGCGGCTCAGCTTCCGGTACGCCCCGGGCACCAGGTCGCCGAGCACGAGCGGACCGATGGACGTCCGCTGGAGACGACGCACGGTGAGCCCGACCTTCGCGAACACGCGCCGGATCTCCCGGTTGCGTCCCTCGAAAAGGGTCATTTCGAGGATGGTCTCGCCGCGCTTCGGATTGCGCCCGATGGGCTTGACGGTGGCCGGGGAGGAGCGTCCCTCGGCCAGCCACACGCCGGCCTCGACCTTCGCGACCTGCTCGCGGTTCACGTTGCCGCGAACGTGCACCTGGTAGCGCTTCTCGACGCGGTAGCGCGGGTGGCACACGATGTTGGCGATGCCACCGTCGTTCGTGAGCAGGACGAGCCCCGTGCTGTCCGCATCGAGGCGTCCGACGGTGTAGATCCGCTTCGTGTCCCGGATGAGGTCGACCGCGCGGGGGCGGCCCCGCTCGTCGGAGTTGGTGCAGATGTAGCCCGCGGGCTTGTTCATCAGGTAGTAGACGCGCGACTCGGGCTGCACGCGCTCGCCGTCGAGCAGGATCCGGTCGCTGTCGGGATCGACCTTCACCCCCATCTTCACCACCGTGTGGCCGTTCACGCTGGCGCGGCCCTGGGCGATGAAGGTCTCGCACTCGCGGCGCGATCCGGCGCCCGTCGACGCGAGGAACTTGTGGAGCCTCTCGCGGCCGTCGTCGGCCTCCTGCGACTTCCCGGAAGGGGCGCCCTCGGAGCGCGCCTCGTCCCCCGGATCTCGAGGGGTTGCCTTCGCCATTTCCTCTTGCTTCCCCGCTCCGGGGCATCCCGCCGTGGAGCGTCTCTACACAACGCACGGCCGCCGTCCCGGCGGTCGCTCGAAACCGAGGATAGGGGGTCAGGCGCCGCCGTCGACCTGGGCAGGAGAGGCCGCGAACATCCACCCGCTCGACCGGGCGACCCGGACCTGGGGAGGGAGGACGACCGTCCGGCCGGGGGGCACGGCGAACGGACTTCGACCGGCGACCTCCAGCGAGCCGCCCTCGGGCGCGAACAGCACGAGATGGCCTCCCGCCGCCTCCCAGTCTCCCGGGGGGTGGGCCTCGAGCGCGAGGCGGCGGCCGGCGAGGCGGCGGCCGTCCGCGGAGACCAGGCCCGCGGGTTCGCTGCCGCGGGCCAGGAGCGAGCGGGCCGTTTCCAGGTGGAGGTCCCGCGGCCGCCCGTCGAGCCCCACGCGCCCGTGGTCGTCGAGGCGCCAGGTCACGGCGACGGGCGTCTGCACCTCCCACACGAGCGCGCCCGCGAGGATGGCGTGCACGGTGCCCGGCGGCACGTGGATCAGGGACGGCGCGCGCTCACCGGATGCGGCCGCGAGCGTGCGGAGGTCGAGGCGGTCGATCCAGGCGCCGGGAGCGGGCAGGGCGTCGCCCTCGACCGTGCCGACGGCCACCGCGCCGCCGTCCCCGAGCGCGATCCACGCCTCTTCCTTCGCGGGGATGCCGTCGCGTCCGTCCGGGTGGACCTGGATCGACAGGTCCTCGCGCGCATCGAGCACCTTGACGAGCAGCGGGAACGCCCCCCCCCACACGTCGCCGAGCGTGAGGCCGTCGTGCGGTCCGCCCTCGACCACGCCATCCCATTCCTCGATCGCGCCCACCTCCCACGACTCGCCCACGGGACCGTCGGGCAGCCCCGTCCGTCCGAGGACGGTCTCGAGCCGCCGTCCGCCCCACGGCTTGGGCACGTAGTGCGGCCGGAGGAGGAGGGGGGTGGACACGCCCCCCCCTGAAGAGCGCGGGTGCGGCATCGCCGAGCCCCTACGTCCCGCCCGCGAGGCGGGGCGAGCGGCGCGGCGGTGCGGCGAGCGGCGCGAACGCCTCGTCGCGTTGCCGGAGCACGCAGAAGAGCGAGAGCAGCCGGGCCGTGACCCTGCGGGCGCGCAAGAGGGACCCTCCCGTTGGGCGAGCGGCCTCCGGGCCGGTCGCCTCCCTCGGGGCTAGCCGCGGGGTCGGCGTGACGCAGGCCGCGTGAACATCCTAAACAGGCCCCCCTCCACGGACTCCCGGGAGGGGTAGGTCCCGCCTCGAATCGCCTCGCGCAGGGCCTTCAGCCGGGCCTTGCCGATGGGCCGCAGATCCTTCGCGTCGCCGACCTCGTGGCCCCGCCCTGCCATGCGGAACACGGCCGCCCGCTCATCCGACGTCAGGGCGTCGGACGTCAGGGCCTCGGTGGCGCGCGGCGGCTGGGGGCTGGAGGAGCTGGAGGGGCTGGGCACGGACGAGGATCCTGGAGGAACGAGGGAGCGAGGTCGAGACGACCTGCCCCGCACCTCCCTGCATCGGCACCCGGCCGCCCTCCCTTGATCCGAACCCGAAGCGTCTCAGGCCTCCCGGCCCCCGCCGTCGGCCCCCTCGCCAGGTGCCAGGAGGGCCCAGGCGACGGAGCCCACCTCGCGCCGGCGCACGAGGTGCCAGCGTCCGTCCTCGGGTATCGCCAGCCGGGCCGGGATCTTCAGGGCCAGGAGTCCGCCCGGTGCGAGGACCGCGACAGCCCGGGCCAGCAGGGCGGCTCCGTCCTCGCCCTCCCACAGCAGGAACGGAGGGTCCAGGAAGACGAGGTCGAAGGGGCCCGCCGGAAGTCG
>JAUXCH010000450.1 GCA_030618975.1 Planctomycetia bacterium | reverse complement strand
GTCGCGCAGGGCGTACCCCGCTCGTGGGGAGGTGCAATCCGGGCGTTTTCGCGAACGCTGCCTCCTCCACGAGGTCCGCGAAGCGCACCCAGTCCGTCCGCGCGCTCGCCCTTTCGAGCCCCATCGTGTCGCGGGTGCAGCGCTTGCCGACCGGAGGTCGCCGGCCGCCGGGCCGGCCATGAGATCCACGGGCAAGCCACGAGATCCACGGGCAAGCCACGAGATCCACGGGCACGTAGCAGGCCCACGGGCACGCTGCGCCTCCCCGTGCGCGTCTCCCCAGCCGGGAACCCCATGCGGCCACGAGCACGAGGTCGTCGGCGCCGAGTCCCCGTGCCCAGGCCTCGGGAGTCCGGAGATCTGCGTCGTCGAAGCCGCCGCTGCGAAGCCACCGGTGTCCATGAGCGTGACAACCTCTGCGCCGTCGGGGTTCGCGCAGCCAGCGCAAGCAGAGCGTCGTGTCGAGATCGCCCGAGAACGCTGGGACGCCCTGTCCCTCGCACACCGCCCGTCTCTTCCACCTCACGCCCCAGCGCTGAAGCCAGGAGGATTGCCCCCGCCGCCCGCCCCCGCGCCCGGTTCGCGTGCCGGAGGCGGTCCTCCCGCCACCGCCGAGCGGACGCATCGGAG
Source organism: Planctomycetia bacterium (assembly GCA_030618975.1). Classification (GTDB taxonomy): domain Bacteria; phylum Planctomycetota; class PLA2; order PLA2; family JAEUHO01; genus JAUXCH01. The sequence continues at coordinate 4,220 of JAUXCH010000450.1, read as the reverse complement.
CCCGGAGGGCAGGCAGGGCCGAGATGGTGGGCTCGGGACCGGGTCGCAGGCTGGAATCGTTCCGCTCCGGGCTTGCGTCGCCCCGGGGGAAGCGGTAACGTCGCGCCCCACATCGAGCGGGCGTAGCTCAATTGGATAGAGCACCTGACTACGGATCAGGAGGTTGGGGATTCGAGTTCTCCCGCCCGTACCACACTCCAGGAAGGGTCGCTCGTCGAGCGGCCCTTCTTGCGTGAGGGGGTGCCCGACGCGGGCTCGATCCCCAGCCGGGTAGGGGGGGGGGAGGCCGCGACGCCGGCGAGGCGGAAACGTCGAGTGGGCTACAGGTCTCGTAGTGAGAGGTCCCAGAGATCCTCGACCTTCCGGTCGAGTTCCTGCCTCTCGTCGCGCAACCCGTCCAGGTCGTCCTCGAGGTCGTGGACCTTGCGGAGATCCTTGGTCCGCGTCAGTCGCTCCTGGATGGCAGACTCCCGCTGCGCCAGCTTGTCGTACGTGCCGAGCATTTTCAGGTGCTTCCTGACGATGCCGTCGAGTCGCTCCCGATAGAAGCGGTCGGACGCCTTTTTCAGTTGCCCGTAGAACCGCTTCGCCTTGAGTCCCTTGCCGTGCACCACGACGGACGCGTCCCGGGCGATGTCGAGGATGACGAGTCGTGGGAGATGCTCGGTCGTGTTGGCCAGCAAGGGTTCCTTGGCCGCGTCCTCCGGTGTCATCCACAGCCTGCGGAAGGCTCGGGATCCGAGGCTGACCTTCTCGTCGCCAAAGACCTCCTCGTCCGCGTCGAAGTAGCGCTGGCACGCGCCTTCGCACTTGCCGTCGCACGCATTCGGGTCGGTATGGACGAAGACGAGCAGGGGGCGAGCGCGTAGCTCGTCCTGGCGGCGCGCCTCGACGGTGCTCGGCGCAGGCTCCGCAGCCTCATCGCCGACGGTCCCACCGCCCCCCGCCTCGTCGTCGGCAGCACCACCGGCCGCGTCACCCGTGACGACCGCGCGTCGCGGGCTCAGTCGCCGCACGCGTTCCCAACAAACGGCGAGTGCCTCGGCTCTCGCTTGGGACTCGATTCCGGGACCGCTCGCGCGCCGTCCCGTGGAGGAACCGCCGGACGAAGGCCCGGACGGCCTCGCACCCGAACCTGCGTTGGCGCCGCCGGCGCCACCCGAGGAGCATCACCCGGCCTCGGCCGCCCCGTGGAGTGTGAGGCCCAGCACTGCGGCCAGCACCGCGGTGGCCGCCGTCAGCCAGATCCTGCGCATCACGTGCTCCAAGGGCCCGAGGATCCCAGCCTGACCGATCCCCGGCGACACTCACGGTCCTGGGGACACCATAGCAGACCGCTCCGCCGGCGTGGAGGGCGGCGAGTCTCAGAAGGGGTCGCCCGCCTCGTCTTCCACGGTGTCTGCCAGGAGGGCCTCGTCCGCCGACGAGACAGCCCGGTTGTAGACGTCGACGACGTCCCCGCGGGTGATCGTGGCGATGGGCCGCTCGCGGTCCTGCTCGTCGACGACGACGACCTCCTCGACCTTGTGGTGCGAGAGCAGGTTCACGACCGTCAGGATGCTCTGGCCCCGCGTCACCGAGGGCGCCGGATGCTCCAAATCGAGGGCGAGCAGCAGGCCGTCCATGTCGTGCTCCGGGATCAGGCGTCGGAGGTCGTCGTCCTCCAACACCCCGGACAGACGTCCTTCCTCGTCGACGACGGGATAGCAGTCCTGCGCGGATGACCAGTGCAGCCGCGTGAGATCCTCGAAGGTCGTCCCCTCCTTGACGACGACGAGTTCCCGGGGCGCTCGGTGCTCGAGGAGATCGGAGACGGTCAGGCGTCGCAGGATGGCGCGTGCCATGTAACCGAGCTTGCTCGGCGCGTCGAGACGCGAGGGAAGCTGCTTCTCGTAGAGCTTGGTCTTGCGGCTGATCACGAACGCAAGGATGCAGACCAGCATCGCAGGTACGAGGAGGTCGTAGTTCCCCGTCATCTCGCTGACCATCATGATCGTCGAGATGGGCGTGTTTGCGGCACCCGCGAAGAACCCCGCCATCCCGACCAACGCGAAGGCTCCGGGTTGCGCTCCGAGCGCGGGGAACAGGACCTGGATCACGAGGCCGAGGGCGCCGCCCAGGGCTCCCCCGATCACCATCGACGGGCCGAACACACCCCCGCTGCCACCGCTGCCGATGGAGAACGCCGTGGTCGCCATCTTCGCGAGCGCGATCACCACCAGCAGAAGCGCGGCGACCAGGGCCGGCGCCATGCCGGTCGGCAGCAGGTCTCGCAGACCCGACGCGCTGGGTAGATCCAGGAGACCCACCTTGCCGGCCTCCCCGAATGCATCGGGGCCACTGTCGAAGCACGCTTGCACGACCCCATAACCCGTGGCGAGCGCCTCGGGGAGGAAGAAGCCGATCAGCCCCACGACCAGTCCGCCGATCATCGGGAGGAAGTGCCTCGGTACCTTGATGCGCGTGAACATGTAGTCGTGCACGCCGTAGAACGTTCGCACGAAGAGCCACCCGGCCGCTGCCATGAGGAGACCCAGGACCGCGTACGGAATGAGCAGTGCCGGCTCCGAGAAGAAGTACGCCGGGGTCTGGAAGAGCGGGTGGAACCCGAAGATGGCGCCGAAGACGCTGTACGCGAGGATCGACGTCACGAAGGCCGGGACGAACACCTCGTGCTCCATGTCCGACCCGCTGTACAGGACCTCAGCTGCGAACAGCGCACCTGCGAACGGTGCGTGGAAGATCGCACCGACACCCGCGGCCATGCCGGCTGCCATGAGAACGCGCCGCTCTTCCGGCGTGACCTTGAACCACCGTCCGATGGCAGAGGCGAACCCGGCTCCGATCTGGGCGATCGGGCCCTCGCGCCCCCCCGATCCTCCCGTCCCGATCGTGATGGCGCTGGTGATCGCCTTGACGAACGGGACCCGGCCGCGCACGGCGCCGTCGTGGTAGTGGTAGGCCTCGATTGCGGCGTCCGTACCGTGGCCTTCCGTCTCGGGTGCCCAGGTGAACGTGATCAGACCGCTGACGAGTCCGCCCAGGGCCGGCAGGAGGAGCAGCACCCAACGAACGGGGCCGCCTCCGTCCTGCGCCAGCGTGAACAAGGCCTGTTCCAGGCCCGGTCGATTCTCGTGGTAGTGCGCGAGACCTCCGAGGAACAGCGTGCTGGCGGCCTCCAGCAGCGCGAAGAAGCCGGCCGCGCCCAGTCCGGCCACCACGCCCACCGCGACGCACATCGCGAGAAGGCGCGGCATGCCGGGAGCCCCAATGGGCTTCATGAGGCGGGATCCGAGCATGCCGCTCCAAAGGGGGCGCGGAACGCGCACCCGCGGCGGACCTTAACAGGTCTTCCCGTCCGGGCCACTGCCGGGCGGCGCCCGGGCTTCGGGATGGAGCACCTTGCCGTCCGGGAGACGGAAGGTGGGACGGCCCTCGGTGGACCATCTCAGGAACCGCAGCCTTCCCGCATCGAGCAGCGTGTGGTGGCGGGGACAGAGGAGCAGGAGGTTCCACCGACCGTTTGCGCCCCCGCGTGCCCAGGCGCGGACGTGGCACAGCTGGAGATCGTGTCGGCACCCGCACCCGGGCACCTCGCAGACGCCTCCGGCGCGGAGCCAGATCTGTCGGCGGACGGCCGCCGGGACGTAGCGGCTTCGCTCCTCCCGGCCCTGCGTACCCGATCGCGGCCGGCGCGGTCGCCGTGGACGAGCATCGAGGAAGGCCTCCGGATCGCCGAGGGGGGTCGAGGTGTCGCGGTCCGCGGGCCCTCCCTCCCGCGCCGCACGGGTGTCGCATGCCGCATCCGGAGCTGTATCCGGAGCTGTATCGGCAGCCGTCTTGGGATTTGTCTCGGGAGCCGTATCAGGAGCCGTATCGGGAGCCGTATCGGGAGCCGTATCGGGAGCCGTATCGGGAGCCGTATCGGGAGCCGAGTCGGGAGCCGAGTCGGGAGCCGTATCAGGAGCCGAGTCGGGTGCGCCTCGGGAGGCCTCACCGGATGTCCCCGTCGGCGTGGTGAGCCCTCCGGGAGGAGCAGGATCGCCGGCAGCGCCGTCCTTGGCGCCGTCTGCAGCGCCGTCCGCGTCGCCATCCGCAGCGTGCCCCGTGGGGCCCAAGGTGGAGTTTCGGGTGGAGTTGCGGGTGGAGTCTGGGGCCGAGTCGCGGGCAGGACCGGGGGTGGGGCTTGCAGCGTCGCCTGCCGGGATCGGCAGGTCCCG
>JAUXCH010000678.1 GCA_030618975.1 Planctomycetia bacterium | reverse complement strand
ATGGAGGCGTGGGCGGAGCATTGGGAGCAGGCCCAGAGGGAGGGCGACGTCAGCTGATCGTCGCCGTCAGGATGCGCCCCGCCAGAGCGCTGATACGGGTACGGGCTTCCGCGTAGGCGTGGCCCTTCGCGGCACTGGTGATGCCGTTGACCACGCCCCAGACCGACAGGTCGCCCGGGTTCTCCGGTGAGTAGACCAGGTCCACGATCTCCCGAGCGTCGGACTCGGAGACCTTGAACTCCTTGTTGAGCCGCTTGACGGCCAGGTCGTTCTCGTCCGGGCCTTCGGGCACGAACGGCGTCTCCTTGGCTCGCTGGAAGACGTCGTACTCGGCGGTGGTGATCTCGGTGCCGATGCGGACGAGGCCTGTCTCGGCGTCGGAACGTTCGTGGCCCCGCCCCGGGCTCGCAGCGCGCGCGAAGATCCCGCGCGCCGTACCGCTAGGATCGGGCGCTCTCCAGGAGCCTCGACGTGACCGACGACCTGCCCCGCGACGCGCTCGCCAATCCCCTCGCGTGGCCACACCAGATCACGGCCACGACGGAGACCGAGCACGTCACGTGGCGCATCGCCTTGGCGGCACGCGGCCACGAGTTCCGGGACAAGGCGGAGCTCGAAACCTTCATCGAAGCCGGGGCCGACACCTTCGGGAAGGCTCTCCCCGCAGACACCACGGACGAGGACCGGGCGCAGGACCTCGCCTACCACGCCATGGAGGCCGAGAGGCCCTGGGACCGCGAGGACCTGACGGCAGAGGCCCTGTCGGTCGATCCCGACAACGTGGACGCGCGCACGATCGAAGCCCTCACCTTCGACGAGGTGGACATGCGCATCCAACGGCTCGAAGATGCCGTGGCGGTGGGCGAGAGACGCATGCCGCCCGCGGAGGTGCTGGAGGATTTCAAGGGGCCGATCTGGAAGCTGATCCCGATCCGACCCGCGCAGCGGGCCCGCGCGTCGCTGGCCGCGCAGTTGGTCGCGGCCGGGCGTCTCGAGGAGGCGAGCGCCCACTACACCGACGTGCTCGCGCTCGACGAGGCCGACAACCTGCGGCTCCGCTACCCGCTCTTCTCGCTGCGGCTCGAAACCGATCGTCTCGCCGAGGCGCGTGAGCTGCTCCGCGCGTGGGCGGGTGACCGGTCGGCGATCTTGGGGTGGGGCGCGGTGCTGCTGGAGGTTCTCGAGGGAGGTGGGGCCGACGAAGCACTCGAAGCCGCGCGCGAGGTCAACCCGCACGTGGAGGCCCTCCTGCTCCGGCCGGAGCGCATCCCCGCGGATCTGCCCGACACGTACGCCTGCGGCTCCCCGGGGGAGGCCGCGATCGCCGCGGATCTGCTGTGGCGGGCCTGGAACCGACAGGCGGCGGCCCTCGACTGGCTGCGGGAGCGGGCGACACACCGGCGTCTCCGGCACGCCCCCGAGCGGCCGCTCCTGGACCGGATGCTCGACGCCGACCACGACGGCCGTCCCACGCGCCTCCTGCCCCTGCTCGATCCCGCGGACGCGGCCGTGGGGGAACGTCTCCGGGCGAAGGTCCGCCAGGGCGGGTCCATGGGACTCCGCCTCGACTTCGCCACCGCGGGAGCGGCCTGGCTTCTCGGACGACTCGGCCACCCGAGCGCGGTCCCCGACCTGGTCGCGTACCTGCAGCGGATGGGCCACTACGACGGTTCGGAGTGCACCGCCGTCGAAGCCCTGGGCCGGCTCGGGGCGCCCGCCGCCGACGCGGCCCTCCGGGTCCTGCCCGGCGAACGCGACCTCGCGACCCGCGACGCCTTCTTCCACGTCATCCTCCGCACCGGCGCGCGCTCAGACGAGGCCTTCGCCGCGCTTTGCGAGGAGTGCGAGGCGGCTCCGGGACGGGTTGCCGGCATGCTCGCCGCCTACGGCGATCCGAGGGGCGTGACCACGCTCGAGAGACTCCTCGACGGCGTCGCGAACGTGCGCACACCGACGGGCTCGCACGACGCGACCGTGCTGGGCGAGGCGATCGAGACGCTCGGCGGGCCGCTCACCGGCGAGCGGCGCGCGAAGTTCGAGCAGGCCCGGACGTGGTGGGAGGAGTCGGCCGTGGCGCCGGCCCCTCCTTCGGATCCGCCGCCGGTCACGCCGATCGCCAGGGCCGAGCGGCCGGGGCGAAACGAGCCCTGCTGGTGCGGCAGCGGCCGCAAGTACAAGAAGTGCCACCTCGCGGAGGACGACGCCGCCGGGGAGTGAGCCCCCCGCCGCCCCCGGGCTCCTCCCACGCCTTCACGATACCGCGGTGGAGGCGCCACTTTCCTCGAGCACCGTGGTCCTCGAGCACCACGGTCCTCGAACCCTCACCAACCAGCCCGCTGCCCAGGTTCCCGCGAACGGTTATGGGACACCCGGTTACGGCCGATGCCTGTCACTTGCCCTCGAGGTCGTCGACCAGGACCTGCTGCGCGTGCATGGTCTCCAGGTACTCCCGTACCGCCTTGATCTGCCCGTTCTCGATCTCGAAGAGGAAGTGGTACATGCCGCGATAGGCCTTTCCTCTCGTGGTCACCCCATAGGATTCGCCCTCGGCGGCAACCTTGTTGCCCTCGGCAAGCATGCCCTTCATGGAGTACACCAGACCATCTGGCATCACCTCCTTGATCCATCCCATGGTCTCGATCAAGTCCTGAACGGACTTCTCCCCGATGCCCTCGAACCCACCGGCTCTGCCGACGACGGTGAAGGTGGCGTCCTCGGCCATGACTGCGGCAACGCCACTCGTGTCACCCAGTGAGAGGGTTCGATTCCCTTGCACTCCCCCCACCCGTCTTCTGGGGGTTGCGGGCCGAACCCCCGCGGGTGGCCCCGACGCGGAAGATCCTGCGGAACAGGAATGCACGTCTACTGTGCAGAAGTGCTCCGGAGACAGGTCCAGAAGCTGATCCGCAAGCGCTTGGCGCTGTACCCGGCAGTCGCCCTGGTCGGTCCGCGGCAGTGCGGCAAGACGACGCTCGCGAGGGCCATCGGGGGGCGGTACTCCGCCTGGTGTTTGGGCCCTGCGCATCAGCTCGTGTCACAGCGTCGGGCTAGTGCCCCGGTGCATCCAGGGACCTCGAAGGCAGAGCCGGAATCAGCTGGGCGTGCCCCGTGTCGTAGGCGTGGCGCGCCCGGATGTAGGGGTCCACGTGGTTCGACGCGATGAGCTTGGCTTGGCGAAGCAAGGATCGTACATGCCTCGGGTAGTCACGGCGCCTCCAAGTGATCTTGCTCACGAGGCTGCAGCGCACGTCAAGGTCTTCATCCGCGACGAACCGCAGCAGGCATGATCATCTATCTCATTGCAACTTATGCCATCAACAGACATGGTCATCTACGTGATTGTAACTT
>JAUXCH010001004.1 GCA_030618975.1 Planctomycetia bacterium | reverse complement strand
GTCACGGTCCCGTCGACGAGGGCGTGGTGGGGCCAGATGCCGACGACGCCGCCCCACGTCCGAACCCCGATCAGGGGGCCGAGGCCGTAGGCCTTGAAGCCGTGGCTGAACATGTCTCCGTCGGACCCGGCGTACTCGTTGGTCAGGCCGACCATCGGTCCGACCGGGGCGTGCATGGGATACGAGTACGGCTCGCCCCAGCGCGGCTTTCCGTAGCCGATGCGCTTGCGCAGGAGCTTCTGGAGGATGAGCTGCGAGACGTGTCCTCCACCGTTGAAGCGCACGTCGACGAGGAGACCGTCGTGCTCCACCTCCGTGAGGTAGTAGCGGTGGAACTCGGCGAAGCCACGCGCCCCCATGTCGGGAATGTGCACGTAGCCGACCCGGCCCTTCGTCGCGCGATGCACGTGTGCGCGGTTCGTCTCGACCCAGTCCCGGTACCGCAGGGCGTACTCGTTGCCCACCGCTTCCACCGTGATCGTACGGGAACCGCCGCCTTTTCGACGAAGCGTGAGAGGCACGGGTTGGTTTGCCCGGTGTACGAGGCACTCCTCGGGCGAGCGCTTTGCACCGACGCTCTCGCCGGCCACGGAGACGATCTGGTCGCCCTCCTTCACGCCGAGGCCCGGCGCTGCGAGCGGGGAGGCGTGGTACGGGTCCCACCCGTCGCCCTTGGGGATCCGACCGACGTGCCAGGTCCGCGTCTTGGGGCGATAGACGAGGTCGGCACCCAGGAAGCCCTGGTGCCAGGCGGGACGCGGACGGTAGTCGCCGCCCATCTCGTAGCAGTGGCTCGTGCCGAGCTCGCCTTGCATCTCCCACATCAGGTCCGAGAACTCGGAGCGGCTGCCGACACGGTCGACCAGGGGAAGGTAGCGGTCGTAGACGGCCTGCCAGTCCACACCCGACATGTCGGGCGTCCAGAACTGGTCACGTTGGAGGCGCCATGCCTCCCGAAACATCTGACACCACTCGTCCGGCGGCACCACCTCGACGCGCATGCGCCCCGTGTCGATCCAGCCGGACGCACGCCCCGCCGGTTCCTTGGGCAACCCTTCGCTCTTGACGCTCGCGGGGAGGGCGCGAATGCGGTTTCCGACGCGCACGCCCAGCGTGGAGCCGTCCATCGAGAGCGCGAACCCCGTGATGCCCCCGTAGACCAGCTCCACCTTGTCCTTCTCGAAGTCCCAGGCCTCGAGCTTCGCCTTGGCCACCGGAGCGCCTTGCTCGACCCACGAGTCGTGGAGACTCCCGGTCACGGGCAGGGACGTGAAGAGCGCGCGGCTGCCGGTGCCGGCGATCGCGAAGTACCGTCCCTCGGGGACCGGGAAAGGCACGATGCGATCCTCGATCCCGTCGAAGTGGATCGTGACCTTCGGGGGCTTCTTCTTCTCGTCGGGTTTGCCGTCGTCGCCGCCGGCAGGCTTCGCGCCCTCCGGACCGCGCGGCTCGCGCGTCGCGGACGCGAACGGCGATACGAGGTCCCGTCGTAGCGGGACGAGATAGGGCTTGCTGCCGCGCGGAAACCCGAGGTCGAAGTAGAGACCGTCGTAGACGGGATCGAACACCCGCGCGGAGATG
>JAUXCH010000235.1 GCA_030618975.1 Planctomycetia bacterium | reverse complement strand
GCCGGTCCGTCCGGGCCGCCTCGAAGAGGTCCGCGCGAAACGGGGAGGAAGGCTCGCTCACGCGCGCCAGGGTACGCCGCGCCCCGGCTGCGGCATGATGTCCGGATGCTCCGGCGCCCGCTCCTCCTCCTCCTCCTCGCGGCGGCGCTGCTGCCGTGCGGATGCGGGGAAGAACCGGCCACGGTGTCGGTGCCCCGCCACCCGGCGCATCTCGTAGGGCGCTACGCCGCCCGGGCGGCGGGCTTCCGCGACGAAGTCGTCGCCGCCATGCGCTACGGCATCCGGGACGGGTTGGAGGGAGAGGACCAGGCCGCAGCCGCGAGACTCCGGCGGCACCTCGACGCCGCCAGTGCGGCCTGGTGCAGAGCGCTGGAGAACGTGTTGGAGCTGCGCGCGAACGGGAGCCTCGTCTGGCTCCTGAAGGAACCGCTGACCGCCGATCCCGCGCGCGGCATCCGGCTCGTCGACCTGCCGCCGCCCAGCGTGCCCGCGGCGTACGCCGGCACCTGGCGGCAGACGGCGCCGGGCGAGATCACGGTCGAGTTCACGGCACGGAACGGCAGGCCGCTCCGCTGGCCCGAGACCGGGCGCTGCAGGGTCCGGCCGGACGGCGGACTCGACGCATCGTGGTCGCGCGACCTGGAGATGTCGATCGAGGAGGCCCCGCTCCTCCGCGAGGCTCCCTGAACCCGGTACTCGACACCCGGTACGGCCCCCTCGCTGGCGGAGGGGCGGCATTCGGAAGCCCGACCTCAAGGACGGAACGTGCGTCTTGCCGTGTGTCTTGGCAGATGGCGTGCCGTGGCGCACCATGGTGTCGTGCGCACGCCGCCCGCCCTCCAGGGAAGTACCACGTCGCTCGGCTTTGTGCCGGCGCTGGTGGTTCTGCTCCTGGCGAACTACCTCTACACCCGCCTGACGGCCATGGGACTCATGATGATGCGGATCCACCAGCCCTTCCAGGCGGAGAACGCGATCGCCAACGCCTGGATGCTCGGCGCCCTCGCGGCGATCTACCTGGTGTGGATCCTCGCCGTCGCGCGGCTGTGGGTAACGGCGGGGACGGGCGGCGGCTTTGTCGTCGCAGGGGCGGCTTTGAGCCTCCGCAGCGTGGCCGAGATGCCGGCGCTCGCCGTGCAGACTCCACTCGCCGAGATGTACCCGCCGGATCCGTACGGGACCGTCCTGCCCCTGGCGCGAGGTCTCGGCCTCGTGGCGTACGCGTTCGGTATCGCGTGTGTGGTCGCAGCATGCCTCTCCGAGCGGAGACTCCGGAGGTCAGGGCCTCGCTGGACGCTTCCGCGCTGAGCGCTCGAACCACAGCGGCAGGAAGGTCAGCACGAAGGCCCCGAGGACCATGAACACGGCCAGGACGACGACGACGGGGGTAGCGACGGGGTCGCCCGGGTAGACGAAGGGCGGCCGGCTCGTGTCTTCCGGCTCGGCGAACACGAGGCGGGCTTCCAGCGACGGCAGGTCCACCTCGCGAAGGCCGGCTCCGAGCAGGAGATCGAAGACCCGAACGACGTGGCGCCAGGCGACACCCTCGGGCTCGCCGGTGATCCGCAGCTCGATCCCGTCGTGTTCTCCCGCCTGCTCCTGCACGACCGCCACGGCGCCCTTCCACACGTCCAGGGGATCGGCCGGCCTCGGATCCACCTGCACCCGGGTGAACCAGCTGTCGGCATCGTCCCGCACGGTCCGCGACCAGTCCGCGACGGACAACGTCACCTCGGACCCGTCGGACTCCAGCCGGCGGCCGCGGATCTCGATCGCCAGGGGGTCCGACGGCCGGGCGGCCCGGACCAGCGTGGCTTCCTGGTGCACGTCGTGGAGGGTGGAAGACGATCGCACCCACCACTCGACACGCTCGATGCGAGCCGGCACGTCGAGGGCCCTGCGGAACACGTCCTCGACGTACGACCAGGGAACCCAGACGTCCGCGTTGACTCGCAGGGGCACGCGGCACGTCCCGGCGCCGGATCGCCGACCGGGTTCGGCGCACGCCTCGTCCAGAGCGACACCGAACTCAACCAGGGACGCCGTCCACTCCTCTCGCGATCCGCTGGCGAGCAGCCAAAGGCCGGGCAGGTGCCCGGAGTCACCGAGAGAGGCGACGTACACGACGAACGGGCGCGCCTCGGGGCGGTCGCCTCGTACGTGCTCGACGACAGGTGGATCGATGGGTACGTACCGCTTCTCCACGTCTCCCCACTCGACGAGAAGCGTTGCGGGGTCGTCCGGAGCGCCCTCGCCCCCACCGCAGGCAGAGGTGACCGCGAGGAGTGCGGCGAGCAGCGCAGGAAAGCAGGCGCGGGCCATCACCTCCGATCCTACGCGCGGCGTCCTTCTCGGCGATCCTCCCCCACCCGACCCGCAATTTCTCGCTTCGCGCCGGCAGCGGCCTCGCCGTAGCGTCCGGAGCATCCGGGGCATCCGAAAGGCGTGAAGCCTGAAAAATCGGGTCGGGTGTGGATTTCCTGGATTCCCCGACCTACTCGACGTGTCCGACGCAGGGTGTGGGCGGCGGGGTGGTGGGCTGCCGGTTCGTGGTGCCGTACGGCACCTGCGAGGCGACCTCGGCACCCGCAGCCGCGTCGTCCCAGATGCGGTTCCTGAGCGCCTCCACGGCCTCGCAGAAGCAGTCGTCGAACACCAACTCCGGGGGGAGACGTCCCGTCCCCCCCCCCAGGTCGTCGGCCTCGTCCGCGGCGGTGAGGGGGGCGGAGACCTCCTCGTACGCAGCCCCCGTCTCCGCGTCGTAGGTCACCACGTACTTCCAGTGCTCGGTGCGCGCGGACAGGCGTATCACGTCCTGCGGCTCCCCGGTGTTCAGGAAGCTCAAGCGCTCCTCCGAGAGCACAGGCCGACACCCCTGGTCCTCCTCGAGGAGGGTCAGGATCGAGCGCCCTTCGATCCCGGTCTGCGGCTCGAGGCCGGCCCAATCGAAGAACGTCGGAAGGATGTCGACCAGGCCGACACCGCTCGTCACCCTCTGTCCTCCGGCGAACGGCTTGGGTCCCGCCATCACCAGGGGAACCTGGATCAGTTCGTCGTAGAGCAGCCGCCCGTGACCCAGGCTGCCGTGCTCTCCGAAGCCCTCGCCGTGATCCGAGGTGACCACGAGAAGGGTGTTCTCGAGAAGCCCCTCTCGCCCGAGAAAGGCGGTGGTCCGGGCGAGGAGCCCGTCCGTCCAGTGGACGCCGCCCCAGTAGGCGCCTGCCAGGTCGGCGGCGAGCTCGGGCCGGGGCGCAGCCGCATAGCCCGAGTGCGCGTAACGGTGGAGGACGCCGACCAGTGCGGATCCCATGGCCTCGCGAAGCGCGAGGACCGTGCCCGCGTCGAGGAAGCACTGCCGGAAGATCTCCCCCGGATCGGCCTGCGGGCCGAAGAGCGACGGGTCGCTCGTCACGTCGGGTAGCTTCTCGCCGCGCCAGGGGTGGTTGGCCTCGCCGTAGGGATCGTGCACGTCGTAGGTGTGGAGCAGGAGGAAGAAGGGACGGCCGGGAGTCCGATAGTGCGACCACCTCCAGAGCTCACTCTCGGCATCCAGGAACGAGAAGTCGGCGTGTGTACGGTCGAACCCCTGGAGGATGCTCTCCCCGCTTCCCTGGAACCAGTGCCCTGCCGTGTGGGCAACGGTGTCGTAGCCGTACGCGCCGCGCAGGATCTCCGCCCACGTGGTGATGGCCTCCACGAGACGCACGCGCGACTGCGGCGCGCTGAGTCCGTGAGCCGATGGCTGGAGTCCCGTCAGCAGGCTCGTCATCGAGGGCAGGGTCCAGGGAGACGCGGCGACCGCGTTGCTGAACGCGACGCCGCGCGAAGCGAGCGATGCCAGGTGCGGCATGCGCGCGTCCGGTTCCGTCCCGTCCTCGAGGGGCAGCGCGTCGTGGCGAAGCGAGTCGATGACGACGACGATCAGGTTCGGCAAGGTCGCCGGACGCTCGACCCGGAACAGCGCACGGCCCGAGGTGTCGTACGCCGGCCGCACCGGAGACGGCGGATCCGTGTCCCCGCACCCTCCACAGAGCCCGGGCAGCACGAGCAGCGCGGGCGCGAGCCACGCAGCGAGACGGCGGGGATTCACTCGACGCACGATTCCTCCCGGCGACGACGGCGGCGCGGCCGTCGAGGTGCTGCGCGCACCCCCACCGTGTCTCGCCCCCGAGGTCGGGAGGCGTGAGCGCAAACCGGGGTCCGCACTCGGACCCGTGGCCCCCGCTGCGTCGACCGCCATTTCCTGGGCGTCGGCGAGCTCCCCGCACATCTGTGGCAACCGTCTCGGCCCAGGTCCCGGCAACCTGGATACCGATCCTGGCCACGGTGACTGTGACTCGCCCGGGAGTCGGTCCGTGGGCCGCGGGTGCCTTCCTACGGAAGGATGTCGTGCGAATCGCTCGCTCGAAGTGCTAGCGTGGCGCCTGACATGACACCGTCACATCCGGTACGGCGTGTCCGCCCCCTGACGTTCCCCGCCATCGTGCCGCTCGCCGTCCTCGTCGTCCTCGTGAGCGTGTACATCCAGTTCGCCACAGCTTTCTTCATGTCGCTCCGGTTCCCGCTCCGGTCGGACCTGTTCGCACAGCCGATCTTGAACACCGCGCTGCTGCTTGCGCTCGGGACCGCGTACGCGGTGTGGATCTTCGCCGTCGCCCGCAGGTGGGTCTCGCCCGAGACCGGCGGGGGATTCGTCGTCGCAGCGACCGCTCTCTCCGCTCGCCTGGTCGTCGAGATGCCGATCTTCTGGGCTCATCCCCTGCCAGGCGCCGTCCCGCCGGAGCCCTACGCAACGGTGCTGCCGTTGGCCCGGGGCCTGGGGTTGATGGCGATCGCCTTCGGACTCGCATGCGTCCTCGCGGCGTGCCTTTCCGAGCGGCGACTGCGCCGCTCAGGGCCGCCGTGGGCGCACACGTCGTGAGCGCGCCGCGCCGGCAAACGTGAGCACGAACGCCGACAGGGCAGCCACGACCGACAGGAACACGACGAGGGGCGTGACCACGGGATCGTCCGGGTAGACGAAGGGCGGCCGGCTCGTGTCTTCCGGTTCTGCGAGCGCAAGACGAATGCCCAGGGCAGGCAGGTGCACCTCCCGGACGCCGGCTCCGAGCAGGAGATCGAGCACCCGGACGACGTGGCGCCAAGCCACACCTTCGGGCTCGCCGGTGATCCTCAGCTCGACCGCGCCGTGTCGCCCTCTCTGTCCCTGGACGACGGCCGTGGCGCCACTCCAGGCATCCAGGGCGTCTACCGGCTCCTCATCCAGGGAGACGATCCAGGCGTTGACGTTGCACACTTCTCTCGCGGTCCGAGACCAGTCGCCGACGGACAGGCGCACCTCGAGCATGCCGAACTCCAGCGGGCGGCCGCGGATCTCGATCGAGAGAGGGTCTGCCGGGCGGGAGGTCGCGACGACCGCGGCCTCCTGGCACACCGGGTGCGCGGTGACGGAGGAATGCACGCTCCACTGCAGACGCTCGATGCGCGCCGGGGGCTGCAGGGCCTGCCGGATGACCTCCGCCACGTGCGACCAGGGGGTGCACCGGTTTGCCCGGATCCTCAGGGGCACGCGGCACGTACCGGCATCGGTTCCCGGGCCGGGATCGGTTCGCAGGCCGGGATCGGAGCACGCCTCGTCCAGCGCACGGCGAAGCGCCACGAGCGACGCAGCCTGAACCTCCGAGACGTGATCCTCCGATAACCGGGAGCCCAGCGGCCATACGTTGCCACGGAACTGGACGTCGCCGTTTCCCGGGAGATCCACGACGAACCGCTGCTCGTGGAGGCGGTCGCTTCGCACGTGTTCGGCGGCAGGGACCGGGAATGCGACGTACTCCCTCGGCCACAGCCTCCACTCCGGTCGCAGGGGATCGGCCGGCGACGGCTCTCCGCCCCCGCAACCCGCGGCGCACAGCGCGAGAAAGGCCGGCAACAGGAGAGGGCAGGCGCGCACCATCGAGGTCGAGCCTACGCGCGGCGTCCGCCGGCTGACAAACCGGAGAAAAGAAATCTGCCGGCCAAGGCGGTCCTGACGCACGATGGCGTCGTGCGCACACCGCCCACCCTCCAGGAAAGTACCACGTCGCTCGGCTTCGCGCCGGCGCTGGTGGTCCTTGCCACGGCCGGCGTCCTCCACGCCGTGCTGGGGATCCACGAGATCGGGAGTCTGCACCTGGGACGGCCGATCTTGTTCGCGAACACGATCGCCAACACGTGGATGCTCGGCGCCCTCGCGGCGGCCTACGTCCTCTGGCTCCTCGCGGTAACGCGCCGTGGGGTGACGGCGGCGACGGGCGGCGGCTTCGCCGTCGCGGGCGCCGGACTGGTCCTCCGCATCGTGGTCGAGCTGCCGCAGGTCCTTGCCCAGATCCCGCTCGGCGCCATGCACCCGCCCGAACCGTTCGGGACGGTTCTTCCGCTCGCGCGCGGCTTCGGCCTCGTGGCCTTCGCCTTCGGGCTCGCGTGCGTCGCCGCCGCGTGCACGTCGGAGCGTCTGCTGCGCCGGTCAGGGCCTCCGTGGACGCTTCCGCGCTGAGCGGGTGAGCCCACGCATTCACCCGGCCGGGCCCACGCCCGCTCGAAGAGTCTCACCCGCAGGCCTCCGCAGCCCGTCGTCTCACACCTCGCGCCAACAACCGCCCTGCCGGGACATCCGGAGCGTCAGACGGTCGCAACGCCTGAAACTGAAAAAACGGGTCGGGTGTGGATTTCGGGGTGTGGATTTCGGAGGCCGGGATCACGGCCTGCAACGGAAGGAGGCAGGCCGGGCCATCGGATGCCAGGGCCGGGGAGCGACTGGGGTGCGCAATGCAGGAAAATAGTACCGGGTGTAGATTTCCTGTGTTGGATCGTCGTTAGCCGCCTTCGTGCGGGATGGGGAAGGCGCTGATCGCCTCCGCCAGCTCCTGGTGGCAGCGCGCGAGGTGATAGGCGAGGTCGTCGATGCAGACGATGCCGGCGAGCTCTCCGCTCTCGTCGAGGATCGGCAGGCGGCGAACGTGGGCCTCGCGCATGCGGCTCGCGGCCCGGAGCGAGTCGGCACCCTCGGAGATCGTGGTGAGGGGCGTGGTCATGACGTCCTTCGCGGTCGTCTTCAGGGGGTCCCGGCCCTTGCAGAGCACGCGGATGACGAGGTCGCGGTCCGTGATCATCCCGATCGGCTTGTCCCCGTCGACCACGACGACGGAGCCGACGCTCCGGTCGTTCATCTTGCACGCGACGGCCGCGACGGGGGCCTCGGGCTCGATGGTGACGACGCTGCGGGTGCCAATCGTGCAGAGGCTCATGCTCGGTTCCTTCCTCGCCGGGGGGCGGGGGG
>JAUXCH010000356.1 GCA_030618975.1 Planctomycetia bacterium | reverse complement strand
TGGCTACGATCCGACTTTCCCGGCCCCGATGGAGTGAGACGTCGGCGACGAAGGAGATGCAGTCAAGGGCAGCGTTCGCCATGGGAGTCGGAGTCTCTCCGGGCCTGCCGTCGCTCCCGCGCTTTTCCGGGGGAGGGCACGCGGAAGCCTCTCGAGCCCAGGAAACCGGGCGCTCCCGCCGACCCGGAGACTCGAACCGGCCAGAAGTCGTCCCACACGGGCACCGCCTCGATCGACCGGGCCGGGTTGCCAAAGTGCTGCCGGTTGGACGGCGGCCGCGCGTGTCTTACACTGTATTTATGCGTACGACAATCACGATCCGCGCCGACGACTCGCTTCGGAGCGCGCTGGTCCGCAGAGCGGAATCCCGTGGGACGACCGTGTCCGCGCTGGTGCGGGAGCTCTTGGAGGCCGCCCTGGCGGAGCGCCCGTTGGAGAGCCGGGCCGGCCACCTGAAGGGGCGACTGCAACTCTCCGGAGGAGGCCGAGAGCCCTGGCGAGAGCGCTTACGGGAGAGGAACTGGCGGTCGTGAAGACGTGGCTGCTCGATACCGGGCCCCTGGTGTCCTACCTCGACGCCGGTGACCCCGAGCACGGACGCGTGGTCGCGTGCCTCGCCGACTACACGGGACGACTCGCAACCACCGGCGCGGTCATCACCGAGGCCATGCATTTCGTCTCGGTGAGTCGAGAGGGGGCGCGAGTCCTCGCGGAGTTCGTGGTGGCCAGTGGCGCCGAGGTCTACGACCTGTGCCGCCCTCCTGAGCTCCTGGAGTCCGCCCTGCTGATGGAGAAGTACGCCGACACGCCGATGGACTTCGCCGACGCGACGCTCGTCCTCCTGGCCGAGGCGCTCGACGTGCACGACATCCTCACCCTCGACCGTAGGGGCTTTGCGACCTACCGCACGAGGCGCCGCAAGCACTTCCGACTCGCCCTCGACGCCGGCTAGCCCCAAGACCTGCTGCACAGAGGCCCGCCCGACGGTTCCCGACGCTCGGCACTCCGGGACGTATCGTGGGACGACACCGGAGGAAGATCCCCGTGAACAACTCGCTTCTCGCCCTCGTGGTCGGCCTGGCGGCCGGCATCTGCGGCGCCCTGGTCCCCGGCATGCTCCGTGGCGAGCCGGACACCCGAGGGGAGGCGGGTCACGACACGACGGCCGACCTCCGGGTCGTCCTCGAACGCCTCGACCGGATCGAGGAGCACCTCGCCGCGTCCCGGCCGATGCTCCGCGGTTCGGCGGGAGGAGCCGGAGAGGCGACGACGACGCTGCCGAAGCTCGCGGCGGGCGACGAGGCCGTCCTCGACGCGATCCTCGCCCGCTACGACGAGCGGATGCGCCGGGTCGTGGGCGAGACGGTGGCGGAGAAGCTGGGTGCGATCACGACGGTGAGCGACATCTCCGAGGTGGTTTCGCTCCCCCAGAAGAAGAAGGTGACCCTCGCCGAATTCGCGCAGGAGCTCGAGCTCTCGAGCTACCAGGAGGACGAGCTCCGCCGGCTCCACGAGCAGACGATGGAGAAGATGATCGCGCTCCTGGCGACCGAGGAGGACGGCGGGGTCGAGACGGTCCGCCGCGACCTCGACGAGGCGAAGGGGGACCCGACCAAGGCGACGGCGCTGATGGGGAAGTACATCGGCCGACTCATCGGCAACATCGGCGGCTTCATCATGCTCGATCAGGAACACGACAAGAACGTGAAGGAGCTGCTCGGCGAGGACAAGGCCGCCCGGCTCGAGAACGACTTCCAGCTGAGCGACGTCGACCCGTACGACCTCGAGACGGTGATCACGATGGGCTTCGGCGAGTAGCCCACGTTCCTCAGCGCGCGGACGCGACGCCGGCCGTACTCAGGAAGTGCCAGCCCCACGCCGCGATCTCGCGCAGCACGAACACCGGCTTCGTCGGCCAGGGCACCGTCTCGACGGCGGGCACGGTGCAGGCTTCCACGTCCAGCGACCGCGCGAGCAGGTGCAACCGCGCCAGGTGGTAGTCGTGGCTCACGAGCAGCACGCGGGACCAGCGACGCTCCCGAGCCAGCGCGTCGACGGCTGCAAGCGAGGCAGCCGAGGTCACCCCGGTCTCGTCGAGGATCAACGCCTCCTCCGGCACGCCGGCCTCCCTGGCCACTCGGGCCATGCAGGCCGGCTCGCTGATCGGGACCGCGGGACCCTGGCCGCCGGAGAGCACGAGCGTGCCGACGAACCCCTCGTGGTAGAGACGACACGCGGTCCGCGTCCGGTCGCGGAGCGACCCGCTCGGCGAGCCGTCGGGTCGGACGGCCGCTCCGAACACGACCGCCGCGTTCGCGGGCCGGCGGTAGTCGGTCGCACCGAAGGTCAGCAGGTGGAGCAGCACGAGGGCGGCAGCAGCAACGCCTACGGCGGCGAGGCGACCGAGACGCGGGCCGGCGCGCGGCCGCGGAGCGCGCGAGGCCCAGGTGGCCAGCACGACGGCCAGGACGAGGCTGAGCGACGGGGAGGCACCGCCTGCGAGACGCCCGCCGCGGAGAAGGGCGAGGTGGCCGCCCGCATCGATCGCGGCAAGCGCCGCGAGCACGAGGGCGGCGGCACGGGCGAGCCGGCTGCGTCGGAGAAGAAGCCCGAGGGCCAGCCCCCCCACCGCGAGGTCGACGAGCAGGGCCGGCGCGGACGCGCCTCGGACCCACAGGTCGTTGCGGTCCGCGCGGCCGAGCAGGCCCAGCACCAGGTTCACCGCGCCGAAGCCGGCGAGCGCGACGACGGCCGCGTCCCGCAGGTCGAGCAGTGCGCGGAGCGAGCAGGAAGCGAGTCGAGAGAGCCCCATGAACCCCTGGAGTCGTCCGACAGTGGCAGCGGCTTTAGTGCTCCGGCATCCAGGACGGCTTGCCGAGCATCTTGCGCAGCGCGCCGAGCTGCCCCACGTGGTAGTTCTCGTGGAGCAGGAGGAACTGCAGGGCGCCCAGCCGGGTACTCGGCCCCATGGGCGGTTGAAAGTCGATCTCCTCGGCGAGCGAGGTCGCGTCGAGCCCCTCGACGTGCTTCACGAAGCGCTCGTGGGTCTCCTTCCACGCCGCCAGGACGTCGCCGCCGTCGATGCCCTGCTCGACGTCGTCGGGATCGGTACCCGGGGAGAAGAGCTTGTCCCGCTCGTCCAGCTCGAAGTCGCCGCCGAGGATCTGCCCGAGGGTCTTCCGCTCCATGAGCAGGTGGCCGAGCAGCCAGAGCGCGTGGTTCATGCCGTTCGGACGGGCCCGCCAGTCCTCGCCGTCGAAGCCCGCGAGGATGCGCTGGATCAACCAGTCGCTGCCCTGGAACGTGTGGATCTGTCGGATCATGAGGGTCGCCTCCTCTACGGCTCGGGGCGGAGGGTGATCTCGTAGTCCTTGTCGGCCTCGGGTCGGAGGCGGATCACGCCGCTCCGGACCGTCCCGGACCAGACGTCGGGCTCCGCCGACTCGACACCAACCCCCTCCGTGACGGTCAGGGACAGACGCTCGCCGTGGATGCTCCAGCGTCCGGCCAGCGGGCTGTCGCTCCCCTCGCTCTCGAAGGACCCGTCCTCGTGGAAGGTGAACCGGGCCCACAGGGTCGAGAATCGGTCGTGCACCTGTTGGAGCACCCGGGCGCGCGTGCGCTCGGCTTCCTCGTCGGGAAGGAACCCCTCCTGCCTCTCGACCATCCGGACGAAGGAAGCACGGAAGGCCTCGACGTCGACGCGCCAGGTCCCCACGAGATCCGGCGCCGCTTCGACACGGTCCGACTCGCGACCGCATCCCGGCAGCCAGGCTCCACCCAAGCAGATCGCGGCCGGGAGGAGCAGCAGCCACGCGCGTCGCATCGGGATCCTCCAAGAGCGCGGCAGCGTAGCACGTCGGCGACGGCCCTCGGCGGTCCTCAACGGGGGGCGAGGCGGAGGGTGGCGAACAGCAGGTTGTGGTCGCTCACCGCCGTCTCGGGCGTGTCGAAGCCGACGGAGAAGGAGACGAAGTCCGCCGCGACGGCCGAAGTCGAGCGGAGGAGGACGTGGTCGGGCGTCCAAGAGCGCCGCGCCCCGGCACGCGGCCAGCCGACCCGCGTGGGACTCGGCCTCCGCCAGACGCCGTCCGCCCCCTGCCGCGGCGGCTCCGCGTGCTCGAAGCCCCGGCCCCGAAACGCCTCCCAGGCCTCCGTGGATCCCCGAGCGGTGACGACGGCGACGTTCAGGTCGCCGGCCAGCAGCAGAGGCACGTCCGTCCGGGCCTCCAACGCCCCGAGGAGGAGATCCAGCTGCTCTCGCCGCGGGCCGTCGGCCGACCACTCCGCTGCGAGGTGCGTCGTGACGACGCGCAGCCTGCCGGCCGGCGTCACGACGACGGCTTCGAGGAAACCCTTGCGCGCCAGCCGCTCCGCGAACGGAAGCCGGGGGTGGATCGGAAACGCAGTGAACGACGTCTCCTCCACCGGAAACCGCGACGCGATCAGCAGTCCCCCCGCGGTGCCCTCCGTGCACGTGTACGCGGAGCCCAGCCCCTCGACGACCCGCGCGCGCGTGGAGGCGAGGAACACCTCCTGGAGGCAGATCAGGTCGGGTTCGAGCGAACGGAGCGCCGGCACCATCCGGTCGAGCCGGTCCTCGAGATCCTGCGCCACCAGGGGCACGCCCCACACGTTCAAGCACGCGGCGCGAAGCGTTGTGGGCACGGACCTCGCCTCCGCGTGCTCCACGGACCGCTCGCCGCACGCGGCGAGGGAAAGGAGCAGCGAGAGAAGCAGGGAGGACCGAAGCGTCACGCGCCCAGCGTATCGCCTCGCAAGGCGTCGGTTCTCCTGGGGCCGCGCGTCTCCCGGGTCTATGCTCGCGGCGGATCCGCAGGTGGGAGGATGGCGATGACGTCCCCGACGGGCTCCGACACGGCGTGCCACCCCACGCGCATCGTCAGCGGAGCCATCCACCACGTGGACCCCGAGCGATCGCTCCACGCCCCAGGCAAGATCAACGAGTGGGACGTCGTTGCGAACGCGTTCCGCCGGCATCTCGAGGGACACGGCACGGCGCAGGACCACTTCCACTTCACCGAGGCGCCCGGCATGTGCCCCGTGGCGACTCCCGTGGACTTCACGCAGGTCCGCGCGATCGTCTACCCGTGCGGGATCCCGGTGCGCTCGCAACCCGATCCAGCGATCGACGTCGTGAAGGTCGGCCTCGCACGGGAGAACTCCATGTTCTTCCTCGCCGAGCGCGGCCAGGCCGAGGATCTCGAACGGGCGTGGACGGCACACCAGGCGGGCGAGGCCCAGGAGCGCTTCGACTGGGACGCGAGCGTTCGGACCGGCAACCTGCTCCGCAGGACCCGGCTGCTCGTGGTCTTCGACCGGATCCGGAGCCTGACGCGCGCACCGCTGCCCTGACGCCTACTCCAACCAGCGCTTGACGAGCGGGTACCACTTCGACGCGTAGTACTCGTCGACGAGCTGTTTCCACAGCGCCTTCTTCTTGCCCTGGTCGCGCTCCTTTCTCGCCGCGTAGAAGAACTCGTTCGCAGCCTTGGCCTGGTCCTCGCGGAGCTTCGCGTAGGCCTGCATGCACCCCTTCGCCGCGTCGGCGAAGGCGAACTGCTCGCGGAAGGCGAGGAAGTCGTCCACCCACCGGCCGTTCTTGTTCGCCCGGATCTTCTTCTCGAGCTTCTCGGCCTCCGGTTTCGCCTGCGCCTCGATCTGCGCGTCGATCTTGTCGAGGTCGGCGCGGACCTCGCTCGCGTTCTCCGCGTCCCGCGCCCGGTCGAGAGCGGCCAGGGCGTCGCGGTACGCGCC
>JAUXCH010000807.1 GCA_030618975.1 Planctomycetia bacterium | reverse complement strand
GTCGTCGTCGCCGTGGGCCTCCGCGAGCGCGCTCAGTCCGTTGAGCGCATACCCCGCCTGACGGCGCGCTCCGACCTCTTCGAGGGTGCTGAGCGATGCCTCCAACACCCGGCGACTCTCCTCGTGATCGCCCAGGGAGACGAGCAGCCCCCCCAGATTCGTTTGTGTGAGGGCCTCCACCCAGCGATCGCCGCGCACCGTGGCGATCTCGAGGCGCCGCCGCGTGTGGACGAGCGCCTCGCGATACCGGCCGAGGTAGCGGAGCACGGCTCCGAGATTGCCCGTAGCCACACCCTCGTGGTGGCGATCCCCGATCTCACGCGCCACGGCGAGGTAGCGCTCGTAGTGGTCGCGCGCTTCCGCGTAGTGGCCGCCCAGGTAGAGGAGGTTGCCGAGGCCGCCGATCGCAGCGGCCTCTCCGAGGCGGTCACCGAGCTCCAGCGAGAGTTCTAGGCCACGGGCGTACTCGCGCCGGGCGTCGTCCAAGCGACCCAGGCGCTGGAACATCCCCGCCAGCCACGAGGCGGCGTGGGCCTCCTGGGCGCGGTCGCCGGCTTCGCGTGCGAGCGCCCGTCCGTGCTCCAGCTCGCGCTGCGCATCCTCGTACTCGCCCTGCCCGTAGTGGAACCACCCGAGGGCCCGGTGGGTCGAGGACCGCAACGCGGGGTCGCCCTCCGCGTCCGCGATCGCCACGGCTTCGTCGAGAGTCCGGTGCTGCGGCGCGGGCCGCCCCAGGAAGTCGAGCGCGCGGGACTTGGCAAGCAGGACGGGCACACGTGCCGAGGACGGGAGAAGGGCGGGCCGGTCGAGCAGGCGCTCGGCGAACACGACCACCTGTTCGTTCAGGAAGCCGTCCGAGAGGTGGGCGAGCGCGGGGTCGACGTACGGCAACACGCGCGCGTTCCGTCCGGCAGCGAGAAAGTGCTCGCAGAGCGACACGGCGGCCGCACCCTCCGCCACCCCCTCGTACTGACGCTCGAGCGCCTGGCCGATCGCCAGGTGGTACTCCTCGCGAAGAGGCTCCATGATGCTCTCGTGGAGCCACTCCTGGACCTGGTGGTGGTCGAACACCAGGTGCCGCCCCGCAGACCGCACCAGCCGGTGACGCTTCTCGATCTGACCGAAGAGCTTCAGGCCGGTCACGCGTTCGAGACCCGCCGCTTCCGCCGCGAGAATGGGGTCGAACTCGAATCCGCAGCAGGCGGCAACCTCGAGCAGCTCGCGCTCGTTGCGCTCGAGGGCGCTGATGCGCGCGTTGACGAGGTCGGTCAGGGAGGACGGAACCGTGACGTCGCGGAAGCGCTCGGTGGTCGCCCACGTGCCGTCCGGGCGCTTGGCGATGGAGCGTTCCTCGCGCAAGGCGCGGACGATCTCGAAGACGAAGAACGGGTTGCCGTCCGACTTCACGGCGATGCGACCCGACAATGTCTGCGCGAGGTCCTCCGAGTGGAACGCGTCGCGCAGCAGGTTGACGAGATCGCGCGCGCCCAGGCGGGAGACGGCGTGGTGGTGGACGTGAGGGCGACGCTCGAGCTCGAGCCTCCAGTCGTCGGAACGGCCCGGACGCGTCGTGGCCAGCAGCAGCACGCGCTGATCGGGCACCGCCTCCGCCAGCGAAGCGAGCACCGTCAGCCCCTCCACCGGAGCGAAGTGGAGGTCCTCGATCAGGACGATCGTCGGGCGCTCCCGCGCGAGGGCCTTCGTCGTGTGGACGAAGACCGTCTGCAACGTGTCCTTCGTGAGGGGCATCTCCCCCCTGGGCGTGGGCTCCCCCCTGAGCATCGCCGCAAACGCCGGAATCAGCACGGGACGCGCGCCCAGGTACCGCCGCAGCGTCTCCTCGAGACTTTCCGCGCCGAAGTGCTCGCGGTACGCCGTCGACCACGCGCCCGCGGCGGTGGCGGCCCCGCCCGGCAGGTAGGAGCCGTACAGGAAGTTGACGTCCTCGCCCGCGTCGTGGAGCCGTCCGACGAACTCGTCCACGAGGCGCGTCTTCCCGACGCCGGCCTCGCCCTCGAGGAAGAGGACCTGCCCCGCGCCCTCCTTCGCCTTCTCGAAGAGACCGTCCAGCAGCTCGAGGTCCGCGTCGCGCCCGTACAGGGCCGTCTCCCGCGGGATGCGAACGCGCCGGAGGGGCTTTCGTGTCACCTGGCGCAGGGCCCGTGCCCGCTCCTCCCACCACCGGCCGTCCTCCCCCTCCGACAGGATCTGGTGGACGAGCGTCGCCGAGGCCGGACGCGCCTCGGGGTCCTTCTGGAGCAGGGCGT
Source organism: Planctomycetia bacterium (assembly GCA_030618975.1). GTDB lineage: Bacteria > Planctomycetota > PLA2 > PLA2 > JAEUHO01 > JAUXCH01. Next base: position 314 of record JAUXCH010000807.1, on the reverse strand, counting down.
GCACCAGCTCCTCGAAGAACGGCGAGAGTTGCGGATTGAGCTCGGCCAGGCGCCGCGGCGTGTCCTCGAGCACGCGCCTCAGCACGGCACGCGGATCGTCGTCGTGGAAGGGGTGCCTCCCGGACGAAAGCTCGTAGAGGATCGCGCCCAGGGCGTGCAGGTCGGCGCGTCCGTCCACCCGGTCGGCGTGCGCACCGAACTGCTCGGGTGCCGCGCAGTGGATCGAGCCGACGAAGTGGCCGGTCTGCGACAGCCGGATCGCCTCGTCCAGCAGGTGCGCGACGCCGAGGTCCATGACCTTGACGACGTGGTCG
>JAUXCH010000528.1 GCA_030618975.1 Planctomycetia bacterium | reverse complement strand
GACCGTCCTACCCTGAGGGTGGCATCGCCCTGAGACGCCGACCGTCCCGCTCACCATCCGGCCCACGAGCTTCCAGGTCGAAGGGTCCGCGGCACCGTAGCGTGGTGCGCCGAGCGCGAGCCCGAGGACGAGGCCCACCACGATGGCGGGGAAGAGGCCGTGCTTCGCACGGCGGGTCCGCGGGGTCGTCGCGTCGGCCGTGGGCGCTCTTCCCGGAGCGGGTGGTGGAGCGCAGAGCGGCGGGAGTGTGGCGTCCGCTACGGGTACGGGAGCGCAATCCCTACTCGAGGCCTGCGGCGAAGCCGTCGTCGTCTCGCGGCGCCGGCTTCCGGGGCTGTCTCGGAGGTGCGGCCGGCGCCGGGGGCTCGGGCGCGACCTCGCGCCGGGCCGGGTCGGGCGCCGGGGTCCACGCCTCCGGCTCGCTCTGCACCCCGCGTCGCCGGCGGTGCTGGTCGTGCCCCTGTCGGCCTCGTCCCCGATCCTCTCCACGTTCGCGCTGGCGACCCTGCCCGGTCGGGATCTCCGGTCGGGGCGGGGGCGCGAGCGCCCCCCAGGCCTGGGACAGGTCGAGGGGGCAGTCGCGCGCCATCAGGTCGAGTCTGAGGTAGGCCAGGGCGAGCGGGAACGCGGGACGATGGACGAGGCGCGGCGCGCGGCGGCCGTGAGGAGCGTGCCGCATCTCGCGCCAGAGCCAGAGGAGGTCGCGCAGGCGCGCCGCAGTGCGGCGCGGAACGCTCATCCTCAGCGCCATCGGTCTCAGGGCGGTCTCGAAGCGATCGGCGTAGTTCGGAAACGACAGACGCCGGTTGGGGAGGATGGAGGTCTTCAGGAGCCACGGACCGAGGAGGGGCGCGAGCGCGAGCGCGTCGTCGACGCCGTGCGCCGCCATCCCCCAGTGATCGGCCGCACCGAGCAGGTTCCACGTCGCGTGCGCGACGGGGAGGTCCTCCGGCTCGCCGTGGCGGGCTTCCTCGTGGGTTCCCCCGTCCACCTCCGGCCAGGCCGCGGAGACCTCGAGCTCGCGGCTCAGCTCCGGTAGCCAGTACTCGAGGACACCCATCTCGTGGAGGCGGCGCAGCGTGGGCCGCGCCTTCGCGCGGTTGAGGACCTTGATGAGCTCCAGGTAGAGACGCGCGGGGCTCGCCTCGGCGAGCTGGTCCGCTTCGGTCCGGATCGCGTCGGCCAGCGAGGGTTCCAGGGAGAACCCCATCCGCTCCGCGAAGTGCGCGGCGCGGATCATCCGAACGGGATCTTCGTGAATGCGGCGTACCGGATCGCCGATCGAGCGTACGACGCCGGCGTCCAGGTCGTCGAGCCCGCCGACCCAGTCGAGGATCTCGTCCTCGACGGGATCGTAGAAGAGGGCGTTGATCGTGAAGTCGCGCCGCCGCGCGTCCTCCGGTGCCGTGCCGAACACGTTCTCGGACAGGGGCGGGAGCCTGCGGCGACCGCGACCGGGCGGCTCGGCGGCCTCCGGGGTGGGGCCGGGGTCGGGCTCCCCGCCGCCCCGCGTCGCGGGGTCCGCCCGGTAGGTGGACGTCTCGATCACGGCGTCGTAGCCGAATCGGATGTGGGCGAGCCGGAACCGGCGTCCGATGATCCGTGCGTTGCGGAAGATGCGCTTGATGCGGTTCGGGCGGGCGTCGGTGACGACGTCGAAGTCCTTCGGCTCGAGCCCGGAGAGGAGGTCGCGCACGCACCCCCCGACGAGGTAGGCCTCGTGCCCGAATCGCTTGAGACGGTGCACGACCGTCAGCGCGTGCTCGTCGAGCAGCGCTCGGGGGATCTTCCCGGGACGTCGGACGGGGGCGTCGCCCTCCCCGGGCGGATCCTCGATCGAGGGGCGGGGGAGGTGCGGGTCGGCGGCCCCGTCCGTCCGGGTCACGCGGGGTTCATCCGTGCACACCGGGCCCATGGTAGGGGGGGGATGCCTTCCCCGGGAGCAATCGCGGTGCGCCACCCGCTCACCTTTTGACAGCCCGGGAAGGCGTCCACTATGCTTCCCCGTCATGCCCCTTCGACTCCAGCAACCTGCGGTGGCGGTCCTGTGCCTCGTCCTGGGCGCCTGTTCGTCCATCCGAAGCCTCGACGAGGATCCGCTGCCCCTGTCCGCCTCGGAGAAGGCGCACGTGGGCACGCAGGTCGACAAGGCGCTCGAGAAGCGCAGGTGGGAGACGGCGTGGAATCAAGCCGTCGACGCCGGCGCCGACCGAGGGCGCTTGGAGACGATCGCGCTGGGCGCGCTCCAGGACGACGACGGCGCCGCCGAGGACATGCTCGAGGCGCTCGTCGGGAAGTGGGGGGGACTGACCCCCACGGCACGTGGGCGCGTGCAGGCCCTCGTCAAGGCCGCTCTCGTGGAGGACGACTGGGGACGCGCCGTCGAGATCGAGATCCTCGCGGCCGAGGACGCGCCGACGTACCAGGCGGCCTGGGACCTCTACAGCGGGGCGCCTCCAAGGCGGGCGGAGTCGCTGCTCGAGGCCATCACCGGAGCGCGCGGCGACGCGGAGAAGACGGATTGATCCACCTCGCGGTCGCCGGCGCCGGCGCCTGGGGCCGGAACCACATCCGTTCCGTGGGCGAGATCCGGGGTGCGAGGCTTCGCTGGGTGATCGAGCCCGATGCCGGGCGACGCGCCCAGGCCGAGCCCCTGGCGCACGGGGCGCGCCTCACCGCCGACCCTGCCGAGGCCCTGGCCGACCCGCGCCTCGACGGCCTGGTCGTGGCCAGCCCGACCCCCACGCACGTCCCGCTCGCGAGAGCCGCGCTGGCGGCCGGCAAGCACGTGCTGGTCGAGAAGCCGCTCGCGCCCGACGCCGACCAGGCGTGGGACCTCGTCCGCCGCGCGCGGCGCGCGAAGCGGCTTCTCGCCGTGGGGCACCTGCTGCTCTACCACCCCGGGCTGCAGCGCCTGAAGGCCATCCTCGACGGTGGACAGCTGGGCCGGCCGTACTACGTCACCTCGCAGCGCACCAATCTCGGACGCATCCGTACGGACGAGGGAACGCTCACGAGCCTCGGCCCGCACGACGTGAGCGTGATGTCGTGGCTCTTCGGCTCCTGGCCCACGGCGGTTTCGGCGCACGGCGCCGCGTACGTCCAGCCGGCGTGGGAAGACGTCGTGTTCCTCGACCTCTTCTACCCCGGCGGTGTCCTGGGGCACGTGCACCTGTCCTGGCTCGATCCCCAGAAGGTGCGTCGCATGAGCATCGTGGGCTCGAAGAAGATGGCGGTGTTCGACGACCTCGACCCGGAGGGCCTTCTCAAGATCCACGACAAGTCCGCGCTTACGGACGGCGACCTCGATTCCACGCTCGACGCGCTACCGGTACGCGAGGGGGCCACGCGGATCGTGCGCGTTCCCGACCACCCCCCGCTCGCCGCCGAGCTGGCCGCCTTCGCGACGAGCATCCGCACCGGGCGCCCCTGCCCGACCCCGGGGGAGGACGGGGCGCGCGTGGCGCGCGTCCTGGACGCGGCGGAGGTCTCCCTCCGCGAGGGCGGGCGCCGCGTCCCGCTTCGTATCCGTTAGGCCCCGAACCCCGCTCCAGACGTCGAGTCCCGGTCCGATCGGTGATTTGATGGGGGCACCGTCCCCGGGGCCCGGAGAATCCCGTACGTGACCGACCCCGCCACCCCGTTCGTCGCGCCCGGGGGCCCCGAGCCCGCAGCTCCGCCGCGTCCCGGAGCGGCCGTGGAGCGCGTGCCGCTCATGGACCCCCGGCGGGTCTACGACGAGTGGGGGCCGCAGGCCGAGGGACGGGTCCTCGAGATCCTCAGGAGCCACCAGTACGTGAAGGGGCCCCACGTGGAGGCCTTCGAGCGCGAGTTCGCGGAGTACGTCGGCGTTGCCCACGCCGTGACGGTGGACTCCTGCACGGACGCGCTCACGCTCGTCCTGCGCGCCGTGCTCGACCGGCGGCCCGAGGACCGGCGGGACGTGGTGCTGCCCACCTTCTCCTTCGTGGCCACGGCCGGCGCGGTGGTCAACGCGGGCGGGAGGCCCGTCTTCGCCGACGTCTTGCCCGCGACCCAGAACCTCGACCCGGAGAGCCTGGCGGAGCGCGTGTCCGGTCGGACGGCTGCGGTCATCCCGGTCCACCTCTTCGGGAATCCGATGGACCTCGCCGAGCTGCGCGAGGCACTGCCGACGGCGTTGCGGGGCGTGTTCTTCCTCGAAGACGCCGCTCAGGCGATACACGCCACGATCGAGGGGCGACGCGTCGGCGCGCTCGGCGACGCGGGCACGTTCTCCTTCTATCCCTCGAAGAACCTGGGCGCCGCCGGAGACGGCGG
>JAUXCH010000257.1 GCA_030618975.1 Planctomycetia bacterium | reverse complement strand
TGGCTACGATCCGACTTTCCTGCTCCTGCCGGGCGTGACGGGATTGCTCGACGAGCGGGGCGCGGGGCGGGGCGAGCGGGCGGGGCTCGGGACGAGCCCCGAGGAGCGGCCGGCGGAGCCCCTCGACGCCGACGTGTGGCAGCGGGACCACATGCGGCTCTTCCTGCGGGCCGACGCGCCCCGCGAGCAGCCGCTCGAGCTCAGGCTGCGATGGAAGACGGACGAGCCGCTGCCCGCGGCCTGGGCCGGCGACCTCGTGCTGCTCTTCGACGGCGAGGAGTTTCCCCTCGGCGCCCTCGAGGCCGAGCGGGGCGCGTCCGTCGACGTGGCCGAGCCGCTCGACCTGGGGGAGCTCGAGGCGCTCCAGGAGCGGCTGACGCCGGGCCGGCACGTCGCCCAGGCCCTGCTCCGTCCCACGGCGGGGCCCTGGCGCGCCACGCTCGAGAGCAACCGGCTCGAGATCCTGCTGGACCCGGACGGGAGCGGCGGGGACGGCGACGGCGAGGACGAGCAGTCCGAGCCCGAGCCTCAGCCCGCGGGGCAGCCCGAGGAGCAGCCGCAGCCCGAGCCCGAGCCCGAGCCCGAACCCGAGCCGCCGCCTCCTCCTCCGCCGACCCCCGAGGGGCCGGACGAGCAACCCGTCCCCCCGCCGCCCGGCGAGGGGCCGGAAGTCGTGGTCGATCCCCTGGTGAGGCATCCGGACGAGACGGTCCTGAAGGAGGACGCCGTCGTGGCGGTCCCCGACCCGGAGGCCGGGCTGAAGCCTCCGCCGCCCGTGCCCCTCTCCGAGGCGATGCGACAGTTCCAGAAGATCGTCGAGCACGCGATGGGCGACGAGCGCCTGCGCGCCGCGGACCGCGGCTTCCTGTTGCGCTACTTCCGTGCGTTGCGCGATGGGGCCGGCGCGCAGAAGGAGGAGGGAAGCGAGCGGTGACGGAGCCGCTGTTCACCCCGCAGGAGCTGGCGCGGCTCGAGCGCCTCCGCATCCGGCGTCGCCGCACGGTGCACGGCGAGGGGCGCGGCGAGTGGCGGAGCCAGGACCACGGGCAGAGCGGCGTGTTCTCCGAGCACCGCGCCTACGTCGCGGGCGACGACCTGCGGTACGTGGACTGGAACGTCTACGGTCGTCTCGGGGACGTCGTGGTGAAGCGCTTCGAGGCCGAGCTCAGCCGCAACGTCCTGCTGTGCATCGACCGGAGCCTCTCCATGGAGGGCGCCAAGGCGCGCGTCGCCCGGCGGATCGCGGGAGCGCTCGGGTACCTCGCGCTGGCGCACCAGGACCACGCACGCGTCGCCTGGCTGCCGGGGCGTCCGGAGCGTCCGCTCACCGCCTACCGCAGCCGTGCCCGGGCGTCGCTCCTGCTCGAGGAGATCCGGAGCGTGGAGGACGGGGGGACGACCGACCACGTCCGCGACCTGGGGCGGATCGTCGGCGCGCTGCGCGGTCGTGGCCTCGCCATCTTGATCTCCGACTTCTTCGACCCCCAGGGCGCGATCCGCGGGCTGGGACTCCTCCGCTCGCGCGGCCTCGAGGTGGGCGCCGTCCACGTCACGGATCCGCAGGACGCGGAACTGCCACTCGGCACCGCGGTGACGGCCGTCGACCGGGAGACGGGGGAGAGGCTGGCCCTCGACGTGACTCCGGCCCTCCAGGAGCGCGTGCGCCGGGTCTGGCACGCCCGTGGGCACGCCCTCGAGCGCTGGTGTCTCGCGCGCGAGATCCGGTACCTGCACGTGGACGCGAGCCGCAGCCTGTGGGACGCCTTGCGCGACCTCCTGCGGCCCCGGGAGGGCGCGTTCGGATGAGCCGCTTGCTCGCCGCGCTCACCGTCTCGACGCCCGCGCTGCTGTGGGCCCTGCTGCTCGTCGTGCCGGTGGCCCTGTTCCATCTCTACCACCGGCGCCGTGTCGTCGTGGCGTTCCTGCCCCTGCTCGTGGAGGCCGTGGGACCCCGCCGGCCGGGCGGTGGCTGGCGTCGCCTCCGCGACCGGCTCTCGCTCCTGCTGAGGCTGCTCGCGCTCGCCGCGCTGGTGCTGGCCCTCGCCGGTCTGGCGCCCGCGCGGGCGGGGCCCGGGCCGCGGGCGCTGGTCCTCGTGGTCGACGCGGACGTCACGACGGGCGCGGTCGAGTCCGACGGGCGCTCGCGCTACGTCCAGGGCCTGGACCTGGCCCGCCGGATCGTGGCGTCCGAGGCGTGGCGAGAAGTCGCGGTCCTCGAGTCCCGACAAATCCCCGAGGTGATCGTGTCGCCTACCGAGGACCGGGCGGCGGCCGAGGCCCGCCTCCGGCGGCTCCTGGGAAGCGCGGAGGGCGGACGCCGGGGACCGGAGACCGCCGAGGCCGATCTCGGCGCGGCGATCCTCGCGGCCCGCGACCTCGCGCGCGCCCGCGGACCCGCTTCCGTGAACGTCCTGACCGCCAGGTCCCTGCCCGTACCGGCCGTGCTCGAGGGCGAGCCCGAGCCCGAACTCGTGGTTCGCGGCGTGGGCCGAGCGCGCGACGACCAGGGATTCGTCACCTTCGACCTCGCGTCGACGGTGGGGGGGATGCGCGTCCTGCTCCGCGCGGCCGTTCGAAGCGACGCGGCCGTGACGCGGAAACGGGACCTCGTGATCGAGGCGGGCGGCGAGGAGATCCTCCGCCGCACGCTCGATTTCGAACCGGGCGCGCCGCCGGAGGCCATCGAGATGGAGTTCCTGCCGCCGAAGGGTGGAGGGTGGCTCCGCGCGTGGCTCGACGGCAGCGATTCCTTTCCGCCGAACGACGAGGTGCTCGCCCGGCTGGCCCCACCCCTCAGACCCTCCGTCCTCGTCGTGCACGAAGAGGGCGTTCGGCCGTACACCCGCGCGATCCTCGACGCGATGGGGGACGGGATCGACGTCGAGGAGAGCGGATTCGTGAGGGCCTCGGACCTCGAGCGCGCACGGCTCCGCGACGTGATGATCGTGGACGGGGCGGATCTGCCTCCCGGCGCGCTCCGGCCCGGCGCGTGGATCTTCCTCGCGCCTCTCGGCCCGGGCCTGCCGTTCGAAGTCGGCGATCCCGTCCGCGAGCCCCTCGTCTGGCGATCGGAGCCCGATCACCCCCTCGTCGCCGATCTCGACTTCGGCGCGGCGTGGGTCGCGCGCGGGTACCCGGTCTCGGGAGACGGGCTGGTGTCGCTGGCGGAGGCCGACGGCGCTACCGTGCTGGGGGAGGGCGAGCGGGGCGGCGTCCGCTACGTGGTGCTGGGCCTGGACCCGGAGGCGTCGGACCTGCCGCTGAGGGCCGCGTTCCCCCTGCTCGTGCAGGCCGCGATCCGCCGCCTGGCCGCCGTGCCGCTCGCGCCCCTGGAACCCTTCTACCGCGCGGGCGGCCGACTCCGGCCCCGCCTGCCCCTGCCCGGCGGTCCGGGCGCCACGCTCACGTGGTCGGGCGGGCAGGCCGAGGCGCGCCTCGATCCCGGAGTCGAGGCGTGGCACGTGCCGCCCGGCGCGCGTGGCGCCGTGGAGGTGGCGACCCGCGGTTGGACCGGGCACACGGCCTTCGTGGACGTCGACCCCGACCGGACGATCGTGCCCGTCCGCGAGGCGGCGGAGCCGCCTCCGCCGGCGCGGGTCCGCGCGAACGGACCGCTCCGCTGGCGCCGCGCGCTGCTGGCCGCCGCCCTCCTCTTCCTGGTCCTCGACCTCCTGCTCCTGGTCCGCCGGGACCGAGGAGGGTGAAACTTGACCCTTCGAAGGAGAGCGCCTAGAACAGAGCATGGAAACTCGCATCCTGGGTGAAGCACTCACCTTCGACGACGTTCTTCTCGTCCCCGCACGCAGCGCCGTGGTCCCCGCAGAGGCCAGCGTGCGCACGCGTTTCTCGCGTCGCGTCCCCTTGAACGTGCCCATCGTGTCCGCCGCCATGGACACGGTGACGGAAAGCGAGATGGCCATCTCGCTCGCGCGTCTCGGCGGTCTCGGCATCATCCACAAGAACCTCACGCCCGAGGACCAGGCCCTGCAGGTCACGCGCGTGAAACGCAGCGTGAACGGGGTGATCGCGGATCCCGTCACCTTGCCGCCCGACGCATCGACCGGCGAGGCCCGCGGCCTCATGCAGATGCACGGGATCTCGGGCATCCCGATCGTCGAGGCCGGCGACCACGTCGTCGGCATCCTGACGAATCGCGACCTGCGATTCGTCGAGCACGACCAGAGGGTGGCCGAGGTGATGACGTCGGTCGACCTGGTGACCGCGTCGCCCGATACGGACCTCGCGAAGGCGCGCCGGATCTTGCAGAGGGCGAAGGTCGAAAAGCTCCTCCTGATCGACGAAAACAGCATCCTCAAGGGGCTCATCACGATCCGTGACCTCGACAACCTCGAGCGCTACCCCGCCGCCAACCTGGACCTGAAGGGCCGACTGGTGGCGGGCGCCGCCGTCGGCGTCTTCGACGACGCGCGCGTCCAGGCGATCGTCGACGCCCACGTGGACGTCGTGGTCGTCGACACGGCGCACGGCCACTCGGACAACGTGATCGGAGCCGTGAAGCGCTACAAGGCCGCCCACCCCAACGTGGACGTGGTCGCCGGCAACATCGCGACGACCGAGGCGGCGCGCGAACTGGTCGAGGCAGGTGCCGACGCGCTCAAGGTCGGCATCGGTCCCGGCTCCATCTGCACCACCCGCGTCGTGGCCGGCGCGGGCATGCCTCAACTCACGGCGATCTCGAACGTCGTCGAGGCGGTTCGGGACTCCGACGTGCCGGTGATCGCCGACGGGGGAATCCGCTTCAGCGGCGACATCGTCAAGGCGCTCGCCATGGGCGCCCACTGCGTCATGCTCGGAAGCCTGCTCGCCGGCGTCGAGGAGAGTCCCGGCGAGGTCATCTACTTCCGCGGCCGCACCTTCAAGTCGGTGCGCGGCATGGGCAGCATCGGTGCCATGATGGCCGGTAGCGCCGACCGCTACGGTCAGGGCGAGGTCAAGCAGCGCGAGAAGCTGGTGCCGGAGGGCGTCGAGGGGCGCGTGCCCTACAAGGGCGAGCTGACCGCCTTCCTGCACCAGCTCGTCGGCGGAATCCGCAGCGGCATGGGCTACGTCGGCTGCGCCACGATGGACGAGATGCGCACCAGGCCGCGGTTCGTCCGCGTCACGGGTGCCGGGCTCCACGAGGCCCACCCGCACGACGTGCAGATCACGCGCGAGGCGCCGAACTACCTGGTGGAGCAGGCGTGAAGCACGACCGCGTCCTGATCGTCGATCCGGGAAGCCGGTACGCGCGGCCCGGCGGATCCGGGGAAGCGGTTGCGTAGGGCTCTCGGCAACCGCATCATCAGCGAGGCGCGCGGCGTGTCGACGAGGCCCCCGTCGGCCATCGAGAGGGAGTAGGAGACACCATGACCCAGGCCCCCGACCCGCAAACCATGGACGACCGTTTCCCGCGCCTCTACTGGAGACTCGACGAGGCGGCCTACCAGGCCTTCGGCCGCTTCGGCACGATCCACGACGTCGAGGCCGGCGAGGCCATCTTCGACGAGGGCACCACGTCGTTCTCTCTCTTCCTCGTGCTCGACGGCGAGGTCGCGATCAGCCACGAGGGCAATTTGCTCGCCACGATCGGTCGGAACTTCTCCTTCGGAGAGATGGGCATGCTGCTCGACAAGCCTCGCGGCGGCACCGCGGCGGCCACGAGGCCCTCGAAGCTCCTCGAGCTCACGCGTGCCGACATCCAGCGCATGCAGGAAAAGGACCCCATCTGGTCCACGCGCCTCTACCGTGTGCTCGCCGAGTGTCTGGCCGAATACCTGCAGAAGACCGCGTAGCAGGGCGGACGTACCGACCAGGCGGATCCTCCATGTCGAAGAAGCCGGGACGTCTGATCTGGGTCGACCTCGAGATGACCGGGCTCGACCCGGATCGATGCCACATCCTCGAGATCGCCACGGTCGTCACGGACGGCGACCTGCAAGTCGTCGCCGAGGGGCCGAACCTCGTCGTCCATCAGGACGAGACCGCGTTGACCACCCTGTCGGACTGGAGTCGCAAGCGCTTCACCGCGTCGGGCCTGGTCGATCGCGTGCGCGCGTCCGAGGTCGACCTCGTCGAGGCCGAGGCCCTCACCCTCGCCTTCGTGCTGGAGCACTGCCGGCCGCGGCTGTCTCCACTCTGCGGGAACTCCGTCCATACGGATCGCGAGTTCCTTCGGCGCGGCATGCCGAAGCTCTACGACTTCCTGCATTACCGGAACATCGACGTCTCCAGCGTGAAGGAGATCGTGAAGCGCTGGTACCCGAAGCGCTACGACCCGCCCGAGAAGTCGGGCAGCCACGAGGCCCTCGCCGACATCCGGGAGTCGATCCGCGAGCTCGCGTACTACCGCGAGACCTTCTTCGTCGAGCCGTAGCGCGTTCAGCCGCCGACGGGGCCGAACTCACCCTTCGGCGTGAAGTCCACGTGATCACGGTGCCTGCGAGCTTCGTCCGTGAGGGAGGGCGCGCCGGTGCCGCGCCCGCCGAAGCGGCCGCCCGAGCCGCCGCCGCTGACCGACCGCCGGGCTCCGGCCTCGATCGCGTCCTTCGCCTCCTCGTCGCCGTTGCAGGCGTTGCGCACGGCCACGTAGAACTCGCGAATCCTGCCCGCCCAGCGGCTCTCTCCGATCGCGGGGATCACGTGCTCGTTGACGAACTTCGCCGCCTTGGGGTCGCCGAAGCCGACCTCGGAGAGGCACCAGGCGAGCAGGGCGCGCCTGCCGGCGCCGCTCCACGAGCCGCGGCCGACCTTGGGCATGCCCATCTGCTTGATGAGCTTCTCGACCGCGCGCGCGGTCTTCGCGTCCTTCTCGAAGTAGGCGAGTCCGATGATCGGGCCGTAGGAGGCGAACTGGCTGTCCGCTCCCTTGACGGCCTTGACGAGCGTCGTTCGGACCTTGGACTCGCCGGCTCCACAGCGTCCGAGCGCGCGATACATATGGTTGGCGACAGCCGGGTCCTTGTCGCGCGCGGCGCGCCTCGTCAGGTCGCCGACCGCCTGCTTGCTGCCGATGTACTCGAGACTCACGGCGGCATGGCCCCGCA
>JAUXCH010000128.1 GCA_030618975.1 Planctomycetia bacterium | reverse complement strand
TTCGGAAGGCCGATGGCCTCCACCATGTCGTCGAGACGCTGGTAGCGAAGCGAGGTGAGACCGAGCCGCTTGCCGATCGTATCGACCATGGCGTGCTGACGGTCGGAGTCCGGGTCGGCGTACGCATCGAGGTGCGCATCGTGCGACTCCTCGAGCTCGGCGACGGCGCGACGCGCGGCCAGGTCGAGATCCGAGCGCGACTGCGAGAAGTTCAGGAACTTGCAGCCGTGCACGAGGGGCGGGCAGGCCGGCCGCATGTGGACCTCCTTCGCGCCGGCATCGAACAGACGGCGGACGGTGTCCTTCAGCTGCGTCCCGCGGACGATGGAGTCCTCGCAGAACAGCATGCGGTTGCCCGTGACGAGCGCGGGGACGGGGATCAGCTTCATCCGGGCGACGAGATCGCGCTGGCCCTGGTCCTGGGGCATGAAGCTTCGCGGCCAGGTCGGCGTGTACTTGACGAACGGGCGGCGGTACGGCAGCCCGGACTCGGCCGCGTAGCCCACGGCGTGGGCGATGCCGGAGTCGGGGATGCCCGCCACCATGTCGACCTCGACGTCGTCGCGGCGAGCCAGCGCGGCGCCGCACTTGTTCCGGATCACCTCGACGTTCAGACCCTCGTAATCCGACGCGGGGTAGCCGTAGTAGATCCAGAGGAACGAGCAGATCTGCATGTCCTCGCCCGGCGGCTGGACGTCGGTGACACCGTCCGCCGTCAGGAGCACGATCTCGCCCGGGCCCAGCCAGCGCTCGACCTCGTAGTCGAGGTTGGGGAAGGCGCAGCTCTCGAACATGGCGGTGCGGGCCCCGTCTCGGCGACCGATCACGATCGGCGTCCGCCCCCATCGATCGCGCGCGGCGAAGATGCCCTGCTCCGTGAGCAGCAGCATCGAGCACGAGCCCTCGATGGCGTCCTGGGCGAGCGCGATGCCCTCGGCGAAGTCGCGCCCCTGGTCGATCAGCGAGACGACGACCTCCGTGGGGTTGACCTCCCCGCCGCCCATCTCGGCGAAGTGGCGGCCTCCGCGGCCCGAGACCTCGCAGGCGAGCGTCTCGGCGTTCAGCACGCGCCCCACCGTGACGATCGCATACGTACCCAGGTGCGATCGGACGACGAGGGGCTGATCCTCGTTGTCGCTGATCACCCCGATGCCCATGTTCCCCGAGAGACGGCCGACGTCGGTCTCGAACTTCGTTCGAAAGGGCGCGTTCTCGATGCTGTGGATGAAGCGCGTGAAGCGCCCGTCGTCGTACGTCGCAAGCCCGCCTCGGCGCGTGCCGAGGTGCGAGTGGTAGTCGGTGCCGAAGAAGAGATCGGTGACGCAGTCGCCCTTGGAGGCGACGCCGCAGAACCCGCCCATGTACCCTCCTCCGTGCCGGGTGCCTCCCCCGAGGCACCGGGCAGCGGAAGCCTAGCGCGGGGGGCCCCCTCAGGAAAGGGACGCCCGACTCTGAAAGGTGGCGTCTCCTCCCTCCTCCCAGCAAGGGGCACCGGGACTCTCGGAGAACACGCATCGAAGGCACCCCTTGGGCTGAATTCGAGCATTCTCATTCTCACAATCCGGCCGGCTGGCCGGCTCCCGCGACCGAAGGCGGACCGCCAGGAGGTCGCAGGAAGCGTCGAGGGCGCAGCCCTCCCCCACGACCCGAGTCGATCCGAGGGAACGACGCGGTTCCCGATGCACGGTGAATCCGCGTGCCCCCTACGCTGTCGAGTCGGCCCGGGGGTCACCGCTGGGAGGTCGCGGGTCTGGATGATCGCGGCGAGCCGATCCGTATCGGCGACCCGTGCTCTGGGAGGTACGGCTGGCGATTCAGGTAGCGGCATCCGGCCTGCCGCCTCGGCGAGCCAGAACGGCCGCTCCGATGACGAACAGGACGCCGATGGCGCCGAGGCAGAGGGCGACGGGTACGAGTAGTGCAGCCTGGACCGCTGCTTCCTTCCGGCGACTCGGGTCCGCGGCGACCACGAGCCTCGACTCGATCGCCCTCAGCTCCGGGTTGGCTTTCCTGACCCGCACGGAGAGCTCGTACCGGACACCAGGATCGAGCGTGAAAGTGGGCGTGAGGCCGATTCCCACGAACTCCGCGCCAGAGGAGCTCGTCCACGGGGGTCCCGTACCCCCCGTGACGAGGGTGGTGGTGGCCGCCCGGATGTCGTACGTGGCCTCGACCCCGGGTGGGCCATCGTGCTTGAACCAAGCGGTGCCAAGCACCCGCCCGATCTCCTCGGACGTGCCGAAACGTCGGACCTCGATGCTCGCGTGATAGAGGCCGTGATGAGTCACCGAGAAGGTGGACTCGCCCGACTCGCCGCCGCGCAACGTGAGCGGCACCCGTAGCGGGGTCCACTCGAGCCCGAGGACGTGGTGGGTCCGGTACCACTCGACGGCACCGGCAACCAGCAAGGAGGCCAGACCTGCCACGACGAGCCGCTTGACCCAGGTCTTGAGCTGTCGGGACGACCGAGCGGAGGCTGCCACGAACCGAGAGTAGTGCCAACAGGCCCGGATCGACAACAGGGCACCTTGGATCCGGCGTCTGGGCGTGGAGATGTCGGCTCCGCGCTGGTCGCCGAGGCAGAGGGTCGGGGCGAGCCGAGACGGCACCTGTGCGCGATCACCGGAACCGCTCTGCGACCTTCGGTCCCGGGACGTACTCGACGACCCAGAGCGCCATCCTCTGCACGCCAGACGAATCCGAGAGGCGGACCCCGGTTCCCGTCTCAGACGGTCGAGCCGGGGTGCGCGGTCGCCTGCGACGCCGCCACGAGGGCCTGGTCGAGGTCCGCGATCACGTCGTCGACGGCCTCGATCCCGACGGACAGGCGCACGAGACCGTCGGAGATCCCGGCCTGCGCGCGGGCTTCCTGGCCCATGATGGCGTGCGTCATGCTGGCGGGGTGCTGGATCAGCGACTCGACGCCTCCCAGGCTGACGGCGAGCCCGCAGAGCTTCACCGCGTTCATCATGGCCCGGCCGGCCTCCACGCCGCCCTTCAGCTCGAAGGTCACCATCCCGCCGCCGGAACGACACTGCTTCAGGTGGACCTCGTGCTGCGGGTGGCTCTCGAGCCCCGGGTACCGTACCCACTCGACCTCGGGGTGGGCCTCGAGGTGCTTCGCCACCTCGAGCGCCGACCGGCTGTGCTTCTCCATGCGGAGTGCCAGCGTCCGGATGCCGCGGTGGACGAGGAAGGCCTCGAAGGGGGGCAGCACGCCGCCGAGGTGGTTCAGGATGCCTCTCAGGTGCGCGTAGTCCTCGTCGGTCTTCGGAATGATCACGCCGCCGACGACGTCGGCGTGGCCGTTGAGGAACTTGGTGAGGCTGTGCACCACGACGTCGGCGCCCAGGGAGAGCGGTTGCTGGAGGATGGGACTCATGAAGGTATTGCCGACGATCAACCGGGCGCCGTGCTCGTGCGCGATGGCGGACACGGCCTGCAGGTCGGACACGACCAGGGTGGGGTTGCCCGGCGTTTCGACGAAGACCACCTTGGTGTTGCGCTGCATCGCGCCGGCGACCGCCCGCGTGTCGGACGTGTCGACGAGGGTGGTTTCGATGCCGAAGCGGGTGAGCACCTGATCCACGAGGTTGGACGTGGGGCCGTAGACGGCCTCGCTGCACACGAGGTGATCGCCCGCCGTGAGGAAGGCGGCGAGCGCCGTGTGGATGGCAGCCATCCCGCTGCCGCAGGCCAGGCCGTCGCAGCCACCCTCGAGCGTGGCGATCGCGTTCTCGAGCGCGCGCACCGTCGGATTGCCCATGCGCGAGTAGATGTAGCCCTTCTCCCGACCGGCGAACAGGGCCGCGCCCTGCTCCACCGTGTCGAACGAGAAGGTCGAGGTCTCGTAGATGGGCGGCACGACGGGACGGTTCTCGTACCGGCCGATGCCGGCGTGAACGGAGAGCGTCTCGGGCGAGAGGTCGGGAGAGTGGGCGTCGTCGTGCGTCATGGCATTCCGATTCGTTCGAGGGGGACAGCATTGTAGACCGCAGCACGAAGTCGACGACTCCGCCGCGCATCCGCCTCCGCGTATGTTCTCAATGCGGGAAACTGGTACCGGGTGTCAGTCTCCTGGGTGCCCGATGGGGTGCCCGATGCCGAAAACTGGTACCGGGTGTCAGTTTCCGGCATTGAGGGCGTTCAGGGGGACGGTGCGCGCCGCCGCCCCGACACCACGACCGCGAGGAGGACGCCGGCCACGACCAGCACCGCGCCCGCGATCTTCGCCGCGGTGATCTCCTCGTACGGGACGTACCCCTGTTCCATCCGGTTCGTGACGGCGAGCAGGAGGAAGGTGATCGCCGGGCCCAGCGTCGCGAGGACGGCCGCGGTCGTGGCCCGGATGTAGCGAAGCGCCTCCGCGAAGCACCAGTAGGCCACGAACGTGTTCGCGCAGAGGTACACGATGGCGGCCGTCTGCACCGGATCCGCGCTCCGCACGGGCGCGAAGGGAACGGTCGGAACCACGACGGCGGCGGACAGCAGGAAGATCCAGCACATGGTGCCGCCCGACGCGTGATCGCGTCCGAGCCGCTTGTGGGCGACGGCGTAGATCGCCCAGGCGAGCGCCGACGCGAGCACCAGCGCGATGCCGAGGGTGCTACCGGGTATCGCCGCGGTCTCCTCCCACGAGACGAGGAGGACGCCGAGGCACGCGGCGGCCATGCCCGCCCACTCGGAGGCGACGGGCCGCTCGCCGAGCGCGAAGATCCCCAGGAGGATGAGGAAGAGCGGCGCGGTCTGGATCAGCACCTGGCTCGTGCCGGCTCCGGCGTGTTCCAGTCCCCACATGTAGAAGACGTAGTTCGCGCCGAGTCCCAGGGCTGCGAGGAAGACGAGCCGCGACGGCCCCTGCCACGTCCGAAAGCGTGCACGGCCGAGCACGAGCAGGAGCACGAACCCCGCCGCGAACAGGCGCAGCACCGAGAGCCGGGGGGCCGACATCCCGCCCAGCGCGATCTTGCCCGCAATGGGCACGGTGCCCCACAACACGGACGTGAGCGTGGCGAGCAGCAGACCGCGCAGGGGGCGCTCGTCGCGGGACGCCTCAGTCTCCATCGGGGGCGAGCCTGGCTCCGAGGACGGAGATCTCGCCCTGCCGCGCGAAATCGATGGCCTCCGCGAGGAGGCGCGCGGCCTCCTGCGGCGCGTGGAAGCCCATCGAGTTCTCGGAGGCGACGAAATCGAGGCGCCACTGCGCCTGGCGGTGCCGGTCGCGCGCAGTCGCCAGGACCGGGTCCTCGACGCCGGCGTCCCTCGCGGACCGGACGGCGAGCACGAGGGACCTGACCGCGTCTTCCGCGCGGAGCATCAGCTCCTGCGTGGTGTCCTGGATCGCGGCGACCCGCGCCTGGAGATCCTCCTCCGATGCGTCGTGGCACGGGATGCAGGCGGCGGCCACGTTCAGGAGCGGACTGCGCACGTGGTGGTCGCTGACGCGCTTCGCGCCCTGCCGGACCTGGGGCATGTGGCAGTCGGCGCACGCGACGCCGGCGCGGGCGTGGCCGCCGCGGCTCCACAGCTCGAACGCGGGGTGCTGCGCCTTCAGGAGGCGGGCGTGTGACGTGAGATGCGTCCAGTCGGCGAATCCCCGCTCGTCGTAGAGCTCCTCGATCTGCTCCGCGCGCAGGCCGTTCGCCCACGGATAGACGACGAGGCTGCCCGGCTCGCGGAAGTAGTACTCCACGTGGCACTGCGCGCAGACGAGCACGCGCATCTCGCCCTCGGAGGCGAGCGTGTTCGGGTCGTAGGGCGACTCGCGCGCCGATTCCCGCCACCGCTGCACGCTGTCGAAGGTCTCGACCTCGCCGCGCCCCGCCGCGAGGGCGGCCACGCCGTCGAGGAAGGCGGGGCGCGAGACCCGGAGGCGCATCGTGGCCGGGTCGTGGCAGTCGATGCACGTTACCGGGTGCTCCACGAGCTCCGCGGCCTCCTCGTACGACATCGCGCACATGAGCTCGAAGCCCCTCGCGACCTGGGCGTGCGCCTCCGGCGTGCCGAGGGGGTCTTCGAGCGTGCCCGGAGCGCCGGCATCGAGACCGAGCGTGCGCCAGACCCGGGTCGCCGCCGCGTGGCAGTGGAGGCAGGCGCCGGGCTGCTTCACGCTCGTGACGCGTTCCGTTTCGCGCTGATCGAGGAGCATGTACGCGTGTCCGCGTTCCTCGCGGTAGTCGATCCCGAAGGGATATCCGGCGTAGAGCACGCGCCAGAGGGGATCCTCGTCGAGCCTCTGGAAGGCCTCGCTCCCGCCGTGGCGCGTCCGCTCGACGTCGACGGTGCGCCGGTACGACTCGTACTGGAAGGGGTAGACCTGCCCCCACTCGGCGGGATCGACTGCGTCCTCGCCGAGCGGTACGTGCTCCGCCGACGCCCGCCCCGCGGCCTTGCGCGCCGTCGTCGCGGCGTCGAGGCCGACGAGGATGCCCACCGTGATCGCAGCCACCAGGAGGAGGGCCAGGACGTACGCGGTCCAGGAACGGCGACCTGCGGCACGGACCTCGGTCGACATGCGTCACCCCCGACCGCAGCGGCGCGGCCCCGCCAGTCTAGCGGAGCGCGGATCGGGTGGGGAGGGGAGGCGAGTCAGGAGGCGTCGGAAGCCGCGGCGTCCGGGACGCCGAGCCTTCGGAGGAGGGACATCATCGGGCACCAGTTCGTGAACGCGCTCTGGAAGAGATTGAGGCCCACGAACGCGGTGAACAGGAGGAAGTACGGCGACACCTGCCAGGCGAGCAGGACGCTGAGCATCACGAAGAAGCCGGCAATGAGGCGCAGGAAACGGTCGACGGTCATCGTCATCGGATCCACTCCACACGGACGGGACAAGGGCAACGGGATGTAGTGGCCGCCAGTATGCGGACGCGGGTCGTCCGCGCGCACTTCCCGCGCAGACGCATGCGACTCCTCGCATATGTCGGGCCGCTCCCGGGTTCAGGATGCGAGACCGTGGAGCGCCTCGGCCAGGGCCTCGGGGCGCTGGGAGCCGACGAGCAGCCGCTTGTGGTTCGACAGCACGAGCTGCACCCCCCGGTTCCCGTAGGCGGTGTACGCCCAGCCGCGCCCGAAGCCGTAGCGAATGCCCCACCCGCCCCACTCGCGCAGGGGCCGGTACTCCACGACCTCGTAGGAGGAGACGTGCGAGGCCTGGACGAGGCGATTGCGGAAGGGGACGTAGTGGAGGCGAAGACCCGTCGGATCCACGGTGACTTCGAGCCGCGCCACGAGCAGAGCGACGGGTACGAGGACGCCGCAGATCGCGGTGATCATCCAGACCATCCAGTCGGGACCCGGATTGTCACCGAATGGCCGACCCAGGACGATCTGCTGGGCGAACGACCACCACGCGAGACCCGCCACGATCAGGAGGATCGCCCAGAGCCACCAATGGCGGATGCGCTGCACCTCGTGGAAGGACGTGGGTGCGGTCTCGGTCTCGGACACGACGTTTCCCTACCTCCCTACCTCGGCGCCACCTTCGCCTTCATGGTCGACAGCCTGAGCCCTCCGCCCTCCGACTCGATGGCGAATCGAAGGAGCCCTACGACGCGTCCCTGCATGGTGACCGCGGCGGAGCCCTCGACCGTGGCGATGAACAGGCGGTCGTAGGGTGTGGCCCGGAGCCAACCGACGAGGTTCTCGACGGCCGCGTGGCGGCGCTGGAGCGCTCCGCGCACGCTCGCGTGCGCGACGGTGGGCAGGTTGGCGAGGACCCGGGATTCGGACGCGAGCGGCACGGCCGAGGCGCCGCGCGCCTTGCCGGCGGCGAGCACGCCCTCCAGCCACACGCGCAGATGGCCGGGCACGCCGGTCGCAAACGGATCGGTCTCCCGAGGCGGCAGGAGTGAGTCCGAGTCGGGCGGGTACTGCCCGGGCACCCAGCCGGCGAACACCAGGCTGGGCTTCTCGCCCGAGAGTTCGAGGGTCAAGTCCACCCGCCCCACCGCGTCCGCCCCGCGGAACAGGAAGGCCTGGACGCGCGCCGTGGACACCACGACGCCGTCCGCGCCGGGAAAGGCCCCGCGCGCCTCGGCGAACAGTTGGTCGACGCCCTGGGGCTGCCGGCGACGCTTCACGAGGAGTCCGCCCGGGAACTCCGTCCGGCCGGGCTGCAGCACGCGTTCCAGCCACGGTCCGACGTTCCCGGCCCAGTTCCGGACCCTCTCTCCGGAGGCGTTCCAGGCTTCGACCGGGACCTCGCTACCGGTGGCGGCGTAGCTCGGGAGTGAAGTCGCGCTCGGTGCCGCCGACGCGGACTCATCGCCGGAGGGAATGGGATCCAGGATCAGGCCGAACGAGCCGGGCTGGGCGGCCCCGCTGTCCGGCCAGGGCGCCTTGCGGGGCTGGATGGGCGGGATGTCCACCGCCAGCGGCTCGCCGGAGAGCGGACGACCGCTGACGGAATGCGAACGGGGCCGGCGTGGCGGATGTTGCGGGCGCCCACGCGGGTCGGCGTGCGCACGGCGACGCACCCCGCGCGGTAGAGGAGGTCGATAGCGCGCACGGCGTCCTGCACCGAGGCGTCCGGGGGGATGCTCAGGTCGGCGACGATGGGTCCGAAGCGGGAGACCGCGGCCTGGGCGGCGGCGAACAGACGCCGCGGATCCGAGGCCTCCGCCTTCACGACCTGCATGACGACGGGCAGCTTGCGCGCGGTGCCCGTCCGCGTGACACCGGGCCCCTTGCCCACCGGCAGGAAGAGCGGGAACCCGTACTGCGCATCGGTGCCCTCGGCCCGCACCTGCAGCCCGACCCGGAAGACCCCGGCCCGGGGGCAGAGCTTGAGGACGTCGACCGCGCGCTGCCACATGCGCCCGGCGGACACGAGGATCCAGACCTCGTGGCTCGCCCCCTCGTTCGCCGCAGCCTGCGCCCGCCGGACGAAGTGCGCGTAGAGCGTCTTCGCGTCCACGTCGGCGGGATCGCCGTCGATGCGGAAGAAGCCGGGTTCTCCGACGGTCACCCAGGTGAGGCTCGCCGCCTGGATGGGCGCGCACGTTCCGGCCTCGGGCAGCTGCGCGCGCCCCACCTCCGGCACTTGCGGCCCCGCGTGGGCCTCGGGAGGAGAACCCACGAAAAGCGCGAAGACGACGGCGAGGGGCGGGAGGAGGACGGGGGCGAGACGGTGCATGGTCATCTCCGGATCGTGCAGCGGGCCGGTGGGGTCCACCCGGGGGGACGCGGGCGCCCCCCCCGGCGTTGGCGGGGCCGGGGCCGGGACCAAGTGTGCGCTCGTTCAGGCAGGGGTCCAGTACGCACCCGGCTTCCGGCCCCGGGGCCCGGCAGAGCGGGCGCTCGCGGGATGCGGATAGGATCGGCGCTCCCCCCGGGAGCCCTCACCATGCGCCACGTAGCCCCCCTCGCCGCCGTTCTCCTCCTCGGCCTCGTCCTGCTCCCGACACCGCCGGCCTCCGCGCACGACGCGGCCACGCGGGACTTCGACCAGCTCAGCCTCGTGCTGCGAATCGAGCCGGACCTCGAGCGAGGCGTGGTGGACGGCCGAATGACCCTCGCCTTCGAGCCCCTGGTCGAGGGACTGCGCTCCCTGAGGCTGCACTGCAGCGACACCCGGATCCTCGCCGTCGTGGGCGAGGACGCCGAGCCGCTCACGTGGACGTGCAAGGACGGCATCCTCGCCATCGACCTCGCGGCGCCGCTCCCGATGGGGCGTGGTTCCCTCGT
>JAUXCH010000088.1 GCA_030618975.1 Planctomycetia bacterium | reverse complement strand
AGGCGAGCAAGATCTACCGCAAGCACCTCAACCCGTTCATCCAGTTCTTCGACGTGGGCAAGGAGCTTGCCGTCGAGCCGCCCGCCGCGGCCACCGAGCCCGCCGCCGCGTCCCCCGCGGCCACGGCCACTGCCCCGGTCGCCCCGACCGTTCCCGAGGGCCTCGGCGAAGGTGACGACGTGGCGCGGAAGTTCGAGTTGCCGATCTCGCACATGGACCTGTCGGTCCGAGCGAGCAACTGCCTCGAGTCGGAGGGCATCCAGACCATCGGCGACCTCGTCGCCCGTACGCAGGACGAGCTGAGCGCGTTCAAGAATTTCGGACGCACCTCCCTCAAGGAGATCAAGAAGAAGCTCGACGACATGGAGTTGACCCTCGGTATGGACCTCGAGGCCATCCGTGGGGGGAAGGGATAACGCGCGATGCGTCACCTCCGATCCGGCCGCAAGTTGACGGCCGATACTCAGCACCGGCTGGCCATGCGCCGCAACTTGGCTCGAGCCATCTTTCTCAATGGCCGTATCACTACGACCATGGCCAAGGCCAAGGCCACGCGCCCGTTCGTCGAGAAGCTCGTGACTCGCGCCCGCAAGGCCAACGTGCTCAAGGACACGAGCCGAGAGGCCTACATCCACCAGCTCCGCATCCTCCGGCGCGACATCCCGGATCGCCATGTGCTCAAGCTCCTGGTCGACAGCATCGCCCCCCTTTGCAGGGATCGCCAAGGCGGCTACACGCGGATCCTCCGCGACGCGAAGAACCAACTCGGCGACAATGCTCCCCGCGCCATCTGGGAGTTCGTCGATCGGCCCGTCGAGGAGCCCGAGCCCAAGGCCGAGAAGAAGGGCAAGAAGAAGTCCAAGGCTGCGTCCTGAGGCGCGCCCGCGCGGTGACATGACGGGGACCGACCCCACATCGGCCGCCCCTTCCTCCGCTCACACCGGAGACGACGGTGCTTCCCTGTGGGAGTTCCTCCGCCGCTTCATCTCCGCACGGCGGACGTTCCTTTCCATCCAGCGCCGCTACGAGCGGCGCGTGACGGAAAAGTGCAAGGCCCTCGGCGTCAGCCGGGAGAACCTCGTCCTGCCGCCCAGCGAGCTCTTCAAGCTTTTCAACCTGCGGCGTCTCGCCTTCCTCAAGGAGACGCGCCTCAAGCCGCTCCGCGCACTTGCGGAGGAGATTTTCGAGGCGCGCGGCGACGAAGACCTCCTCGACGTCTACTGCAGCCACATCTACCACGAACTCTCCATCCTCGGCGAGGAGCATCGCTCGGTAGGTCGATTCCTGCGCATCAAGGACCGACGCCGCTACCGCCAGCTCTTCGAAGAGGTTTCCGGCTACTACCCCAAGCGTCTCCAGCGCATCCGCCGGCTGTTCACCGGCGGGTTGCGCCGCATCGAGGTCCTTCTCCCCAAGTGGGCGCAGCACCGCGTGATGGTCCGGAGTGTCTACCTCTTCGGCGACAAGCTGGCGGGCCACGCCTACGGCAAGGGCGTGGAGGCCCTCTACGCCTTCATGTACCCGGAGGGCCGTGAGATCCGCGGCTACGCCGAGGCCGCACGCAACTTCATGACCTCCGGCTTCATGACCTTGGCGCGCGAGGCGGCGCAGAAGGGCATCGATGCGGCCGACGGCCACCTCGCCCGCCGTCCGCTCGAGCCAGCCGAGAAGCTGGCCTCCACCGAAGTCCGCGACATCCTCGCCCGCCTCGACGCCGAAGCCGGAGTCGAGGCCCCCGCCTGACGTGTAGATTGCCCGCCGTGTCCACGCGCAAGGTCTACACCATCAGCTACGGCTGCCAGATGAACACCCTCGACGCGGAGCTCGTCCGCGGTGACCTCGCTCGGAACGGCTACGAGCACGTTTCCGAGATGTCCGGCGCCGACGTCATCCTCGTGAATACCTGCTCCGTTCGCGACCACGCCGAGACCAAGGTCTGGAGCCTCCTCGGTCGGGCCGGCCAGATGAAGAAGGAGCGCCCCGACCTCCAAATCGGCGTGCTCGGCTGCATGGCCCAGCGCGTCAAGGACGACATCGTCAAGCGAGCCCCCTACGTCGATCTCGTCCTCGGTACCGCCAACTTCCGTTCGGCCGTGCAGGATCTCGAGGATCTCCGCCGGAGCGGGGGGCGCGTCGTCCGTACCGACCGGCGTCCCAGCGCCGACTTCCTCCCCGACGCCGGCCGGCAGGTCACTGCCCGCCCCGAGCGCCACCGCGCCTGGGTGACCGTCATGCGAGGCTGCGACCACGCATGTGCCTACTGCATCGTCCCTTTCACACGCGGCCGCGAGGTTTCCCGGCCCCTCGCCGACGTCCTCGACGAGACTCGCCGGCTTGCCGACGACGGCGTGCGCGAGGTCACCTTCCTGGGGCAGAACATCAATACCTACGGGAAGAACTCCGGCGAGGGCGGTCTCTGCACCCTCCTGGAGGAGGCCGCGACCATCCAGGGCCTCGACCGCATCCGCTTCCTCACCTCGAATCCCTTCGACATGACCGAGGACATGATGCGCCGCTTCGGAGCCGTCGAAAGGGTCATGCCCTGGCTCCACATTCCGGCCCAGTCCGGCTCCGACGCGGTCTTGAAGCGCATGAAACGCACCTACACGGTCGCCCAGTACGAGGAGGTCGTCGGCTGGGCCCGTACCCACATCCCCGGTGTCGAGATCACCTCTGATTTCATCGTGGGCTTCCCCGGCGAGACCGACGAGGACTTCGAGGGCACCCGGCGGCTCGTGGAGCGGTCGGAGCTGGTCCAGGCCTACGTGTTCAAGTACAGCCTCCGTCCGCAGACACAGGCCGCCCGTCGTCTCCCGGACGACGTCCGCGAGTCCGTCAAGCAGGCCAGGAATGTCGCAATCCACGCGACTCAGGACGTCATCTCCGAGCGCCGCAATCGCGCTGTCATCGGGGATACCTTCCAGGTCCTCGTGGACGGTGTGAGCCGGACGCGCAAGGAGATGCTCGCGGGTCGCGAGCCGGGAAACCGGATCGTCCATTTTCCGGGCGACGCCTCCATGGCGGGCCGCATGGCCGAGATCCGGATCACCGCCTGTGGCAAGCACTCCCTCGTCGGGGAGTTGGAGTCGGTCGAGGACTGAATCCTCGGAAATTCCGTAACCCCCGGCCGCCGCCGTGCGGTCTAGGAGTATGACGGTTCGGACCGACCGACGGAAGATCGAGACCCAGCCCCGTGCTGAGCTCCACCCGGCGGCCCGGAAGGCATGGCGGCCGGCCCTCGAGCATGAACTCAGGATGGCCGACCTGTTCGCCGGACTCCTCATGAGTAGGGAGTACGTCGAGCAGGGCGCCGCTACGCTCGTGGAGTACGCCCGCCGCCTGGGCCATCACGATGCCCGCTCCATCGTTCAGGCCCGGTTGGGCCAGGCGATCCGGACGTGTCCCGAACTCGCCGTGCGACTCCGTTCCAGGGCGATCTCCATCGAGAACGCCGAGACGATCGCCTCTGCCGTGGCGGATCCTGCGACCCGCGACGTCGAGGACTGGCTGGATCTTGCGGAGAACTGCCAGCTGAATGCCCTCCGGGGTGTGGTCAAGCTGCGCCGCGAGGAGGCGAAGCGGGTCGGTGAGGACCTCAGGGCCGTGCCGCTCCTCCTGACGGACGAAGAGGTCGAGAAGATCAAGCGCGTCCGGAAAATCGCGTCACAGCGCGCGAAACGGCATCTGACGGATAGCCAGGGCGTCGTCGTGGCTCTTGACGAGTACCTCCAGCGGCACGATCCCGAACAGAAGGCGAAGCGTGCCCGCTCCGGGGGAACCGACACTCGATCCACGGACGACGTCGTCGATGAGGCGTTGAGTCGACGTGGCCCCCGACTTCGCTACGTGCCCAAGGCGGTCGAACACCGAGTGCGGGAGCGTGCCGGTCATCGTTGCGAGGTGCCGGGTTGCACCTGCACGACCGGACTCGAGCTCTGCCACCGTCGTTCGTGGTCCCGCGGTGGAGCGCACCATCCCTGCAACATCGTTCTGCTCTGCCACCGCCACCACGTCCTGTTCGACGCGGGTCGGATCGCCTGCCTCGGCTTTTCGGATTGCGGGCGACCGATCTTCCGCATGCCCGACGGGACGGTCCTGATACCGAAGCCTCGGCAGGAACCGGAACCGACCGGCCCGCCCGAGTAGGGCGGCGCGCCTTCTCAGAGATCCACGCGTGCGTCGAACAGAAGATCCGGATCGAATCGAGGCAGCGTCATCAACAACGTGGAGAAGGTGCGCTCCACTCCTCCTCGGAAGCGCTCCTCTCCGTTGACGCGGACGACGATCTCCTTCTCGAGGTCGAAGAGAGGCTCTCCGATCAGAACCGAGAGCCCGGTCAGGTCGTCCATGCCCTCGTGCACGGTGATATCGCAGACATTGCCGTCCTCTGCCCGGACCTCGATCAGCGCCGCCTCCTCGGGTCGGTCCCAATAGACCCAGTAGAACTGGCGCTTCCAGGTGAGCACCGGTTGCCAGAGGAACGCCTTGGGACGCGGCTGGCGCTGACGCTCGTAGAGCCACTTGAGGTCGGGCGGGTACCCCCCCGGCGGTCCTGCGTGCCCGCGTCCATCCACCTCGTGGTATCGGAAGTCGAAACCGTCCGGGAACTGGGCCTCGAGCTGCTTCAGGTCCCGAATAGCCCCTTGGTTCTCCTTGGGTGGCACGTTCTGGTCGTCGAGGCTCTGGTAGACGTGCAGCCGAATGTTGAAGAGGTTGGGAAGCACGCCTGGCTGGACGGCGATGACGTTCTTGTCTTGCGGGTTGTCCCAGATGGGGATCGGCGCGCCGGCGAAGGCGCCGAGCCCGGCGAACACGTCCGCATGATGCGCACCCAGGTGCCAGGTCCCGAAACCGCCCATGCTGTGACCTGTGAGGTAGATCCGATTCGGATCCACCTTCCCGGTTCGCTTGGCAGCGTCGATCAGGTCCATGACGAACCGTTCGGTGCCCGGGAGATCGTCGCGGGGCGGGGAGGTCCACCCTCGCTCGGTCTTGTCGAGCACTTCGGGGTAGATCCACCACCAACCGCCCCCGCCCATGGGGACGCTCCCCGCATCACCAGACCCTACGCCGCCTCCGTGGAGGCCGACGAAGAGCGTCTTCGAGGGCTTGCCGGATACGATGTACTTGCCGTGAGGACGTCCATAGAAGTGGTTGGTGCCCGAGCCCTCGATCTTCGGGCCGGTCTTCCGCGCGTACTTCAGGAGGTCCTTCCGGAGCTTCCTGAGGGCGGAGGCCCGGAGCGGAGCGTAGGTGGCGTCGGCCTCCTCCCGCATCTTCACGCGCGTTTGAAAGTCGCCCTGGAGATACTGGGCGACCACCGTGCGAAGCGCCTTGCCGGCAGGAGGCTTCGCATCGCCGGCCCCGGCGGTCGGCGCGAGGAACACACAGACGAGCAGGAGCGGAATGGACTGTGCCGGACGCATCGAGTTCCTCCGCTGGAAGTGTAGCCTCACCTGCCCCTTGCTCTTGCGGACGGTTCAGGAAAGGATGCGGGCCCATGAGTGTGAGCAACCTCGACCTGAAGCGAGTCCGCAGGGCCATGGCCCTTGCACTGAAGGGCTCCTTCGCCGTGGAACCCAACCCTCCGGTTGGGTGCGTCCTGGTGATGGACGGGCAGGTCGTGGGTGAGGGCTGGCATGTGGCCTACGGGGGACCCCATGCCGAGGTGGCGGCCCTCGAAAAGGCGGGTGCGGACGCGCGGGGTGCAACCGCCTACGTTTCGCTGGAGCCGTGCAGCAGGGAACTGAAGACCGGGGCCTGCACCGTCGCCCTCGCAGCAGCAGGTGTGGTCCGTGTGGTCTACGCGGCGGCGGATCCGAACATGCCGGCGGGCGGATTGGACAGCCTCCGGAGGGCGGGCATCGAGGTGGAGGGGCCCGTGGCCGAGGAGGAAGGGGAACTCCTCCTGGAGCGGTTCCGCCGGGGCCTTGCCCTGAAGCGACCGTGGGTCGCGCTCAAGTGGGCAATGAGCCTGGACGGACGGATCGCGCCGGCCCGGGGGCGCGGTGGACGGATTTCCGGGACGCGGTCCCAGGCGCACGCCCACGGCTTGCGAGGGCACGCGGACGCGGTAGCCGTGGGCGTGGAAACGGTTCTGATCGACGACCCGAGGCTCACGTGTCGTTTGGAGGGCGGCGTTCCGCACGGGCGGTCGCAGCCGCTTCGGGTGGTACTCGACTCGTCGCTGAGGATGCCGCCGACCAGCGTGCTGCTCGATGATGCACCTCACGTTCCCGTCCTGGTCCTCTGCGTGCGGGCCGACCCCGAGAGAAGGCGAGCGCTCGAGGCGTGCGGCGCGGAGGTCGTCGAGATCCCGGCGGCCGACGGGGGCGTGGACCTTTCGGCGGCCCTGTCGCTCCTGTACGAACGGGGCGTGCGCCGGCTTCTGGTGGAGGGCGGCGCTCGCGTGCACGGGGCACTCATCCAGGCGCGCCTGGCGGACCAGGTCCACGCGTACGTGGCACCCATCGTGCTGGGTGGGGGCGATGCGCCCTTTGCCGTGAGCGGGACGCAGATCCGAGACGTGGGGGAGGCGCTTCGCTTGGAGGAGGTTCAGTGGCGCCGGATGGATGACGACCTGCTGCTGCAGGCGTACCTGCCGCGAGCCCGATGATCAGCGGACGATTCCCCGGGCGTTCGTCACGTCGCTCAGGCGGTACTTGATGCGGCTGCTGCGCAGGAGGTCCCGCAGCTCGAGCAAGTCGGGGTGGACCGGGTCGATGTAGGAGGCCCGGGCGGCATAAGCGTCGGCGCGACTGTAGACGGTCTCCTCCCAGAAGAACCAGGCGGTGTCGTGGAGGAGTGCGAAGTGGTCCCGATCGAGCTCGTTGAGCAGGGCCAGGATCTCCCGGTACATGCCGTCATCGCGGGGCACGATCCGGCGTAGACGTCCCAGGTCGCGACGGGCGTTCATGAAAGCCTTGTCTGCCCCCTCCGCGTGCTTGCGGGCGCGCGTCACGTTGCCCTTGTCCCGCGCGAGCGCAGCCTCCTGCGCCTTCTTGCGGCCTTGCTCGATCTGGCCGACGGCCTTCGTGCGCCGCCTGAGGATCTCCTTGTTGCGCTCGGCGTCGATCTTGACCCGTTCGATTTCCTTGGAGGCCTTGTCGGCGGCCTTCTTCAAGTCCCGGACCCGCCGCAGGAGCTCGGCGATCAAACTGTCGATGGCGCCCGCGTTGGGCGCGCCGCTGAAGTGCATCTTGAGGTTCCGGGCCATCTGGAGCGCACGATCCCAGTCGCCGGAATCGGCGGCCTTGAGGGCCTGGCCGACGCCGGACTCGACGGCGTCGCGTTCCGCCTTGGTTACGACCTTCAGGAAGTCCCTCTGGGAGATCGCGCCGAGGGCCAGGGCCTTCTCGTACTCCCTCCGGGCATCGACGTGGAGGCCGAGTTCCACCGCGAGCTCGGCGAGCACCAGACGGGCCTCGCCGTCGGCCACCGGGGCCAGGGCAGCCTTGACCCGGTAGACGCCGAGGGGTGCCAGCTGGGGCCAGGGGATCCGGCGGACCTGCTCGGGGCCGAGGCGGACGACCACCTCCTTGGCGTCGGCGGACTCGACGACACCCTCCAAGGTCTTGCCCGAGGCGAGGGGGAGCGTCACCGGCCGCTGGTCGGCGGCTAGGGCAGGCGTGGCCAGGAGCAGAAGGGCCAGGAGAGCCAAGGCAGTGCGGTCCATCGCGGGTCCTTTCCGTGAGTCCAATCCTACGAACGCACGGAGGCAGTCGGATGCCGCGCTTGAGCCCGGAATCTCGGCGTCAGGCCTGCTACCTGCCGTCCGGGTTGCCGTAGGCCTGCGCGGAGGGGGCCGCGGCAGGCGCCCGGGGGGCCGCCGGCGGGGGGAACGAGGCGGCCCGGCGGGCCGGGGTGTTCATCAGCGGGGTCTGGCCGGCGAGCCGGCGGTAGCGATCGAGGAGGTCGGCGGCGTTGACGCGGGCGCGGCGCTCCTCCTGGGGGTCCGTGATCCGCAGGTATTGTTCGAGGTCCTTCACGGACTGGGGGTAGAGGCCGAGCGCCGCGTAGGCCTGGGCGCGCTCCACGTAGGCGGCAGTCGTCGCCGAGTCGAGCGCGAGGACCGCATCGTACTCCCCGACGGCCTTGCTGAACTGCTCCCGGCGCATGTAGACGGAGCCGAGAAGGAGATGGACGCCGAGCTCCTTGTCGCGGGCGCCGTGGATCTTCTCCATGTAGAAGGCGCGCTGCTGGCGCGTGACCTTGCCCTTCATGAACTCTTCCCAGGCCTTGAGCTCCCTCCTCCAGCCCGCCTGGCTCTTCTTGCTGATCCTGATGTAGCGATTGGCGTAGTGGATGCCGATGCTCTCGTTCCCCGTCATCAGGTAGGCCTTGGAGAGGCCGGCGAGGGCATAGGGGTTCTCGCTGGACTGACACAGGACGGCGTCCCAGACGGGGATGGAGGAGCGCAGGAGCTGTTCGTGCATGCACTTCTGACGCTGGACCTGCTGCTGGAGTTGCTGGGTGTCTGCGTTGGGGTCGTTCGCGAGGCGTCGTTCGAGCAGCCGGATGTCGCGGTCGTAGTAGTCGGAAAGGGTCGAGTAGACGTTTGCGAGCGTGGTCTCGACCTCGAACTTCACGTTGCCGCGCGTGGGGTGGGTCCAGTCGAGGTTGATGATCTCCTTGAGGATCACCTCGGATTGGCGGAGGCTCTGCGGGGTGCCGATCATGTGGAGGGACTTGGCGAGACCGAAGCGGGCCCACTGGTCGTCCGGGGTCTCGACGAGGACCTTCCTCCACATGCGGGCGGCGGCGTCGTACTTGCCGCCGTCGTAGTAGGTCTTGGCCGCCTCCTGGTAGTAGTCGGAGCGCGCCGCGGCGTCCGCCTCGGGGCTCTCGTCAAGGCAGGAGAAGCAGTCGCTGCCGCAACCTGGGAGGACGAAAGCGAGCGCGACCGCGAGGAACGCGGTCGGGAGGATCAGGCGAGATCGGATCGCAGCGCTCATGAAGGGTCTCCAACCCCTGGGGAACCCCACAGGATGGTTACAACTCGTCATCGGGGCGTCACTTGCGACGAGTGGCCAGAAGCCGCCGGCGCCGCGAGGCGTCTGGACGGAACTCGAGTGTCCGGGCCCGCTCCAAGACGACCGCCCCCGGAGGCGCCTTACGAGGCTTGCGGACGTGTCGTTTGAGGACGTAGTCGACCTCACACCGGGCGGCCCCACGGCGTTCGCTGAACCAGCAGCCCAGCTCGGCCGCCTCCAGGAGGGTGTCCCGGGGGACGGTCTGCCCGCGGGGCGTGGGGACGATCACGTGGCTGCCCGAGGCGCCGCGGACGTGGAGGAACAGGTCGGAGGGGCGCGCCTGATGAAGCGTCAGGCGGTCGTTTCCCTGCGCATTCCGTCCGACCAGGATGCGCCAGCCTTCGGAGGAGAGGTAGGTCGCCCAGTCCCGCTGTCCGGGTGCGGGCCGTCCCTTGCGAGGACGCACCTCGTGGATCCCGAGCCGGTCGGCGATCGCATCCAGGGCGGCTGCGTCCTGTGCCTCGGCCGCGTCCTGGAGACCCTCCTGGCAGGCCTGCAGACCGGCTCGTGCCCCGGGCAGCTCCACCCGGGCCCGTGCGATCCCACGCTTCGCCTTCCGGGCGGATCGGAAGCAGGCGGCGACCTGGTGCTCGGCAGATCGATGGGGATCGAGCTCCAGTTCCACCTCCCGGTCGGGATCCTCCGGATCGGGTACGCACACCCGGTCGAGACCGGCTTCGAGCAGGTGGAAGGAAGCACTGAGCAGCTCGCCGCGGCGGCGAAGAGCGGCCGCTTCCTCGCTGCGGGCCAACAGGCCGTCGAACTCCTCGATCTGATGGTGGAGACGTCGCTCCTCCCGCCGCAGATGCCGGAGAAGGGCGACACGACGCCGCTCCAATCGCCGGTCGGCGTCCCGGCGGGCAGCCTCCTCGCCGATCCCGGCGGAAGCCGTCCCGGCGGGCCCGGCGGGCGGTGCCCCGCCGGTACGCGGGGGAACGGGCTCGAATCGGTCCCCGACGCGGGCGCCCCGGCGGGCGGCGACGTGGCCCCGGGGGGTGAGGCGGACGACGCCGTCCCCGTCGACGAGGTAGAGGTTGGCACCGCGTCCGAAGCCCTCGAACCAGAGTGTGGCCCTCTCGGCGCCCCGGTGGAAGGCGAGGGCGAGGGCGCGTTCGCCGGGAACCAGCTTGGCGCCGTCGAGCTGCGCGCCGCGCAGCACGCGGCGGAGGGCCGAAGCGAGGGGCGAGGGCGCCGCGGGAGCGCGCTCGGGCGGTGCGAGGTTCATCCGCGCGAACTCGGGGTCGAGGTCGAGGACGAGGTCGATCCGCCCACCCCGACCCTCGAGGTCCACCCGGAAACAGAGCTTGCCCGTCTGGTGGACGGCTCGGACGCGGGATCCGCGGAGCGCATTGATCTCCGTGACGACGGCGGCGAGCCGACTGCGATCGACGCCTGCCACCGGGAGCGGCTCAGACGCCCTCGACGTCGTAGACCCACCGCAGTGAGCCGAGGTCGTAGTCGAGGAGCTCGCCGGCGGGGAACCAGAGCGGCAGCTCGTAGGCCGCGGTGTCCGGGCCGTCCGAGCCGTGGACGAGGTTGAACGACTTGCTCATGCCGTAGTCGCCTCGGATCGTCCCGGCCGGAGCTTCGGCACCGTGGGTGGGGCCCAGCATGCGGCGGACGGTCTCGATGGCGCCGTCGCCGCGTACGGCGATGGCTGCGACCGGGCCCGAGGACATGAAGGCGAGGAGGCTCTCGAAGAAGGGGCGCTCCTTGTGGACGGCGTAGTGGCGCTCGAGGAGGTCGCGGGGCGGCGTGAGGAGCTTCAAACCGACGAGTTGGAGCCCCTTGGCCTCGAGGCGACCGGTCACGGCACCGACCAGGCCGCGCTGGACGCCGTCGGGCTTGACGAGAACGAGGGTGGTCT
>JAUXCH010000259.1 GCA_030618975.1 Planctomycetia bacterium | reverse complement strand
GTGAGGACCGCGCCGACGCAGTCGTGCACGTCGCCCTGCCAGGGGTAGCGCACGACGATTCCGTGCGGGCGTCCCGTCGCCGCGTGCACCACGACGCCCCGGAACGGATCCGACATCACGTCGGCGACCTGCATGGCGTCGTCGCGCGGCGTCAGGTACGAGTTCCCGCCGTACAGGTGCATACGACCCAGCGCACCGCCGTAGTTCCGGAGGAAGCGTCGCTCCGCCTCGTCGAAGTCGACGCCTCGCAGCTGCTTGTGCGCCATGGCCTCGAGTTGCCAGTACACGTCGACGAGCTGCCGCCACAGCTTCTCCAGATCCCGTCTCTCCGCGTTGAGCCATCGTCGGATGTCGTCGTCGAGCGAGGCGTCCCGCGTCTCCACTTCCGCGGCCAGGGTCTCGAAGGCCTTCGCGACGCGCTCTCCTTGGCCTTTCCGTCCTTCGATCGTCCGCGGCACGCCGCGCCGCTGGAGCGTGCGCATCGCGAGCCGCACCGTCGGCCAGAGGCGGGGAGCGCGAGCGTCCCAGGTGCGCTTGTCGCTCCAGGCCTGCGCGGTCTCCTCTCGGACGTGGGCCGCGCACGCGCGGAGGTCCGACGCCAACCGGTCGCGGGACGGATCTCCCCGGAAGGCACCGAGCGCCCCGAGTCGCTCCCGGGCGGATTCCGCCGCCTGTCGCAGACGCGCGTAGAAGACCGGCACCGGTTCGACGAAACCCGCCGGGCTGCCGCCCCCCCCGCCGTAGAAGGCGGTCTGCTTGGCCTGGAGAACGAAGGTGCGCCTCACGAGCGCCCACGTCGCCAAGACGGTCTGACACGACTTCCACGCCCAGGCCTCGGACCGGAACAGGGCCGGCGCCTCGGGCTCGGACGCTGCGAAGAGGGCCTCCAGTGCGTAGAGCAGATCCTCGTAGGTCGTCCGGCCCCGACGCTCCCGCTCCCGGCCGGCGAGGGCCGGCGCGCCGTCGAGACGCCGCAGGACCTCCGCGTCCAGTGCGGCGCGCGCCGGCACGGAGCCGAGCGCGGCGGCGAGGTCCAGCCCCGTCGGCAGTCGATCCGCGGGAAGATCGGGCCGCGGGGCGGCCGTGTGCATGAAGAGGACCGCGTCGGGCAGCCGGGCCGCCGGCAGGATGCGCGCGTTCAACCCGATCGGCACCTCGGCGACGTGGTCGTTGACGAGCGCCCGCGCCCACGGCTCGTCCAGCTTCTTCCGGTGACGCGCCAGGGTGCCCGCGTTCACGGGGGCGCCGTCGAACCAGCCGGCATTCGACACCGACAGGTCGTCCGCCCTGCCGATCAGGCGCCGGTAGGCGCCGAGGAACCGACGGGCGCTCATGTTTGGTGCACGGCGACTCCGGGGCACCGTCCCCGAGCCGCGTCCCTGGCTCAACAACAGCACGGCGACGTGTTCCTCCTCGCGGTCGAGGCGGAACGGCACGGCCTGCAGCCAGGCCGTCGCGCGGAAGGCGCGCCGGAGGAGGTCGTGCTGCGCGTACGAGCCCCGCGGAGCGAAGCGCCCGTAGTCGAGCACGAGAAATCCCGCTTCGGCGGGACCGAGCCACTCGGGGAGGTGCTGGCCCTCCGCCCGCTCGATCCGCGCGACCTCGGCTTCGACGAGCGCGCGCGACGCCGCATCCAGGTCGGGCAGCTCCTCGCCCAGGAGCCCCAGCGCGACGGCGAGCACGCGGAGCGCCCTGCGCCGGCCTCGCTCCACGAGGTCCTCGTCGAGCTCCAGCTTCAGCCCCTGCCCGTCGAGCCCGGTGACGAGCGTGCGAAGCACGTCCGGGAGCTGCCGGGCGCGCTCCCACTCGAGCCGCGCGAACGACTCCTCGAGGAGGGTCGCGTACACGCTCAGCACCGTGTCGGAGGTCACGAAGACCGGCTGCCCGTCGGCCTTCAGGTACGGCACGAAGACCTGGCGCACGGGCTCCGGACGGATCGCGAAGCCCTGCGCCTCGAGAAGCGCCCGAACGGATCCCGGCACCGGAGGCCGTGCCGGCTCCTCGGCCGCGGCGGGGAGGGACGAGAGGATGACGAACAGGGCGACGACGACCACGAGCGGGCGCATGCGCAAGGGACCCTCCTCCCGAGGATGGGAACAGGGGAACGCACCGGGCGCAAGCCGTCCGCGCTTCGTCGCTCGACGCTTCATCCCTCCTGAACGGCCTCCCTTCCCCCGCTCGGAGCGGGCCCCGGTGCCGTGCTCGGCCTGCACCGCGCGTTGCGGGCGCCGGGCCCCTGCCCGGCACGTTCTCGGGCGCCGGGCCCGAAGATGGGCCTGTCGGTCCTGTCGGACCGGGCCCCAGAATGGAGGGCAGCCCGGGAGCGAGACATGTACGCCCGTGGAGAACCTCAGGAGCGCCGCTGGTACGTGCGCGTCGACGACCACGTCGACGGGCCGCACCCCGAGTCGAGGGTGAAGGCTTGGCTCGCGGAGGGCCGGCTCCCGAGCGACGTCCTGTTGTCGGCCGACTGCCGCACGTGGCGGCCCGTGAAGACGCGCCGGTCGACGACGTCGCGGTCCTGAGCGAGCGTCGCGGCGGCCGGCCTCGGGGTCCGCCCACGAACACGAACACGAACACGAGCGTGAACTCGCGCGCGAATGCAGACACGAAAACGGGCGGGCCCGCGTGAAGCGAGCCCGCCCGTCGATCGTGCGACCCGCGGTCTACTTCACCGCGTTGTACGCGTTGATACGACCGTGGCCGTAGGCGTCGTCACGACCGGGCTTGCCCAGGTCGTCGGCCGACTTCCGCAGCACCCGTTCGACGGCGCTCGGCTTCATCGAACCGCCGTTCTCCCCGATGATGAGAGCCGCTACGCCCACGACGTGCGGTGTGGCCATGCTGGTCCCCGCGGCCCAGGCCCAGGTGCCCGGGACGGTGCTGATGACCATGTCGTAGTGCCAGTTGGCCGGGAAGGTCAAGTCGGCGTTACCGCCCGGCGCGGCCAGATCGATCTCGGACTGCCCGAAGTTCGAGTAGACGGCGAGCAGGTCCAGATCGGTCGTCGGATCGTTGAACCAGCCGATCGGTCCCGTGGCGGACACGTTGATCACGTGCGGGACGCCGCCGGGCAGGTTGATGAAGTCCTTGGCGTGGTCGGCATCGATGGCGTCGTTGCCGGCTGCCGCCACGACCAGGGTGCCCTTCCTGGTGGCGTAGGCCGCGGCGCGCGCCGTCGCGTTGACGATCGCGGAGACCTCGTTGGCCGAGAGCCAGAAGTCGTCGCTCGGATCTGCCGTGCCGTTGTCGTCGTACCCGCCGCGGCGATTGAGATACCCGCCGAGGCTCAAGTTGATGACGTCCGCACCGATGTCGGCCGCGTAGACCATCCCCTCGAACACGCCGTCCCAGGTGCCGTATCCGTCCACGGACGACAGGACCTTCACGGCGACGATCTCGGCCTCGGGTGCGACGCCGATGATGCCGAGGTCGTTGTCCGCTGCGGCGATGGTGCCGGCCACGTGCGTGCCGTGGGCGCCGGGGAACCACGTACCCGGAGCGACGACGAAGGTCTCCCCCGGAACGAACGACTTCGACAGGACGACGTTGATGTTCGCCGTCAGATCGGGGTGCGTGACGTCGATCCCCGTGTCGAGCACGGCGACGCGGACGCCCGTGCCCAACGCGCCTGCGTGCCAGGCTTCGTGCGCATCGATGGCGTCCAGCGCCCACTGGAGTCCGAAGATGAAGTCGCCGTCCCCGTGCGACGACGGATCGACCTTCGGGCCTGCGATCGCGAGCCCGTAGTCCGAGTTCGCGCCGGCGATCCGGACGTTCCGCAGGTTCCGGGCGACGCCGTCGACGCCCGTCAGCTCGCCGACGGCGGCGAGGAAGTCGGGTCGCTTCGAGGACGCGACGTAGACGCCGATGGCGTCCAGGGAACGGACCTCGTCCGCTCCTGCCGACAGGAGATCCTGGACGATCTGATCGCCCGGGCATCCCTCGCTGCCGACGACGAGATAGGAGGCAGTTCTCTGGCTCTCGATCACCCCATCGCTACCGGCCAAGAGCACGGCCACTGCGACCAGGGGCACCACGAAGATGGCTAGGTTTCGAAGCATTCATCTCTCCCCAAGCCTCCGGTGATCACCGGAGGCGTCCTTGTCCCAAGCCCAGAGGGAACCCGGGGCGGTGACGCTCGACGCTCGACGCTCCACCACGCCTGGGTCTTTCGAATCGACTCCCGCCCCATGGGGACCCCCGAAACTCACCGGCTTCGGACTGGAGCACACTCCCCTCAGCGCGCGGCTATGGCACCCAGCGCCCACGAATGCAACGGCCTCTTCCGCGCAAGAGTCCGAATCACCCGGATTCGACGCATCGCGGTCGAGCGGCGGGCCATTCGCATGGGCCCCCACCCGCTTCGACGCCGGAACATCTCACGGAATCTCCATGCTCGCCGGTGGAGTCAGGCCTCGGATGCGTGCCGCACGAACATCCGGTGCGGCAGGTCGGCGTACTCGATCTCCTTCACCGCCTGCATGCCGAGCTTCGCGGCGACGCGGAGCGAGGGCTCGTTCTGCAAGGCGACGAGCGCGTGGACCTCGTCGCAGACACGGGTCGCGAACGCCTGCTCGATCGTTCCGCGTGCGGCTTCGGTCGCGTAGCCGCGGTTCCAGACGTGCTTTCGGAAGTGCCAGCCCACCTCGATGCCGTCCACGAACTGCGCGGGCTGGAGCAACACGTCGCCGACGATCTCGTCGCCGCCCTGCTCACGTACCGCAAGCCAGCCGAGTCCGTCGGGCCACTCCTCGCGCTCCCGCCGGACGAGGCGCTGGAGCACGGACCGGCTCTGCTCGAGGCTCTCGTTCGCGCCCCACCAGATCACGTCGGGGTCGCCCCAGATCGCGTGCCACGCCTCGCCCTCGTCCTCGCGGAAGGGACGTAGGCGGAGCCGCTCGGTGTCGAAGGGCCGATTCACGGGCGCCGCGCGGTCCCCGCGCTCAGGGCTTGGGCGGGTAGAAGGCCGGCGGGTCCTGCCCGAGCAGGTCGAACTCGTACCAGGCCGTGTAGTCCGGATCGAGACCGTCGGCGAACGAGGTGTCCGGCACGCCCGTGTGGGTCCAGTCCTGAACCGGATTCCCTGCGTCGTGCACGACGCAGAGGTGGATCTGGAGCGTGGTCGGGTCGCCCAGGTCGATCCGCGGGAGGCGCATCTCGAAGAAGTTCCCGAGGAACGCCGAGTCGCCGGTGAAATCCCAGTTGGCGTTGGACCAGTTCGCGCCGTCCCACTGCAGGGTCTGGAGGACGCTGTTGTCCATGCGCCAGCGGACGTGGTAGCGGGCCGAGAACGGAAGCGCGGGCTGCTGGGAGCCGTACGTGACTCCGTTCAGCGTACCCGACGCGCCGCCGACGTAGACGAGGAACACGTCGCTCGCCGATGCACCGCCCACCGCGGAGGAATCGAGGCCCACGTAGACGAAGTCCGCGTCCCAGGTCACGTAGCCCCGGTGCCCCGGCGACGTGGAGTCGAAGGTCTCCTCGGCGGTGAACTCGTTGCCGCCGTCCATGTGGATGGTGTGGCTGTAGGGGGGCGGGGACTCGACGGTGAGCGTGGCCGCGGCGCTCGCCGTGCTGCCGCCCGCGTTCGTGACGACGCAACGGTACTGGTTGCCGTCGTCGGAGAGCGCCGCCGCGGGCGTCGAGTAGGTGGTCCCGGTCTCGCCGGAGAGGTCGGTCCAGGTGCTCCCGCCGTTCTCGCTGAGCTGCCACTGGTAGGTGAGCGTTCCGTCCCCGGTCGCCAGGACGTCGAAGACCGTCGAGTCGCCGACGAGGATCGACTGGTCCTCGGGCTGGTCGGTGACGACCGGAGGGTCGATCGCCGGCGGCGGCTCCGTGCCGTTGCCGGTGTCTCCCCCTCCTCCGCCGCCGCACGCGGCGAGCAGGCCCGCCAGGGCGAGGCAAAGGAGGAACAGGGATGTCGTACGTCTCACGGTCGGCTCCATGCAGCCCGGTGGAACCGTATCCCTGGTCCCCAGGGGCCGCAAGGAGGGGGGGTGGACCCTGAACCGGATGCCTGCAAGACTCTGGCGGCGAGAACCTCGAGGTCGATCGTGAAGCGCCTGCTCCCCCCGCTCCCCCTGCTCCTCCTGCCCGCCCTGCTGGTGCTCCACGCGGGACGAACCGGGAGGGCCGAGCCGGACGAGATCCGGTTCCACGTCTCGGTGGACGGGGACGACGACGCGGCCGGTGACGCGGGCCACCCCTTCCGGACGCTCGAGCGCGCACGGCGCGCGCTCCGGCTCCGAGGGACGCGGGTCGGCCTTCCCGAGGGGGGAGCGACGGTCCTCCTCGCCGGCGGTCGCTACGCGCGCGCCGGGACGTTTCTCCTGGACGCGCGAGACGGCGGCCGCGTGGACGCGCCGGTGCGCTACGTCGCCGCACCGGAGGCGGAGGTCGTCCTCCACGGCGGGGTGGACCTCTCCCCCGGTGCCTTCGCAGCCGTGTCCGAGGACGCGATCCTCTCCCGCCTGGCCTCGGACGACGCGCGGAAGGAGGTCCGCGTCGTGGACCTCGCCGCGCTCGGCCTGGACGAGCTCGCGCCCATCACGTCCCGGGGTTTCGGACAGCCGATCCGTCCCGCGCCGGCCGAGGTGTTCGTGGGCGGCGCTCCCCTCACGCTGGCCCGCTGGCCGAACGAGGGCTACGCGCGAACGGGCAAGGTCCTCGATCCGGGATCCAGACCCCGGGACGGAGACACCTCGAACCGTCCGCCGCGCTTCCTCTGCGAGGAGACGCGGCCCGCGCGGTGGAAGGACGCGCAGGACGTCTGGCTGTACGGGTACTGGTTCCACGACTGGGCCGACGAGAGCCTCCCACTCGCCGCTTGGAACCCGGAGACCGGAGAGATCCGGCTGGGCGCGCCGCACCGGTACGGCGTGGCGGAGGGCAAGCCGTGGTTCGCGGAGAACCTCCTCGAGGAGCTGGACCGCCCGGGCGAGTACACCATCGACCGGGACGCGAAGCGCCTCTACCTCTGGCCGCCCGCGGGGGGCGCAGGGGAGAGGACCGTCCTCTCCCGCCTCGGCGATCCC
>JAUXCH010000516.1 GCA_030618975.1 Planctomycetia bacterium | reverse complement strand
GAGAAGATCTCGTTCGCCACGCGGATCACGTCCTCGCGGGTGACCGCCTTGATGCCCGCGTAGAACTTCTCGTCGTAGTCGTAGCCCTGTCCGAACAGCTCGCTCAGGGCGTCGCCCGACACGATCGGAGGGTTCTCCTTCTTCCCGAGCGCGCTGTAGCAGAGGATCATCGTCTTCGCGAGCTGGAGCTCCTCGTCGGTGAACTTGCCGGCCTGCATGTCGTCGACCACGCCGTCGATGATCGCGAGCACCTCCTGCTCGTCACGGGGCGAGAAGTCGGTGTCGATGAAGAAGTGGCCGGCCTTGTCGCCGTTGTAGGGCTGGCAGTACACCGAGTAGACGTAGTCGGCGTCGCCCTCGCGCAGCCTGGCGTGGAGCCAGCCCTGGGCGCCCATGATCGAGTTCATGATGGACGCGGCCCACTTGTCCTCGTCGGCCCGCTGCCGGCTGAAGCCGCGCCACGCCTTGCGGTAGTTGGTCCGCACCTGGCTGTTCCTGAGCTCCACGTCGACCGCCTTCTCGAGCGGCGGCTCCTCGACCGTGAAGGACGCGGGAATCTCGCCCCGCTCCCAGCCGCCGAGCGCCTTCTCGACCATGGCCTGGGCGGCGTCGAGATCGATGTCGCCGTAGAGGGCCAGGACGCAGTTGTTGGGCCGCGTGAAGGTCTCGAAGACCGCTCGCGCCTGCTCGGCGGTGAAGGACGCGACGCTCTCGGGCGTGCCGTAGCGCTGCCTGCGGTACGGGCTCTGCTCGTAGAGCGTGTTGCGGATCGTCTTCTGCATCATCTCCGTCGCGTTCACCCCGAGATTCGGAAGCACCCGCGTCTGCACGAGCTTCTTCACATGCTCGAAGGTCTGTTCGTCGAACGCGGGGTGGAGCATCAGGTCGGTGTAGACGTCGAACGCGCCTTCGAGGTCCGACGCCAGGCAGTGCATCTTGTAGTAGTAGATGTTGTTGTGGGACTCGGCCTCGAGGTCCATGCCGAGGCGGTCCATCTCCCCCATCAACTGACGCCAGGGCCGGTTCTTCGAACCGCGCCAGAACGTGTTCCCGATGAGGAAGAAGAGACCGTTGGTCTCCTCCGTTTCGTAGATCACGCCGCCGTTGAACGCCGCGGCCAGGTCGACCATGCCGTAGTCGGGGATCCGCTTGAGGAGCAGGGTGAGCCCGTTGTCCAGCACGACCTTGCGGACCTTGCCCTCGCCCTCGGAGATCTCCCGCGGCGCGCGCTCGCCCTTCGGCTCCGGCGGCTTCACGATCACGACGTTGAGCTTGCCCTTCACGAGGTACGTGCGGGCCGCCTCGCGGACCTGCTCGGGCGTCACCTCGCGGATCCGCTCCATGTACTGGTCGCCGAAGACGGGATCGTTCAGCCAGGCGAGGCTCGAGGCCAGGCTCTCGGCGCGGTCGTCGACCGTGGCGCGGCCCCGGTAGTAGTACTTCTCGTACACCTTCAGGGCGCGGGCGATCTCCTCCTCGGACACCAGCTCCTCCTTCAGGCGGTTCATCTCCTCCCAGACCTCCCACACGAGGCCCCGGGCATTCTCGATGTTGTCGGTGCCGAAGAAGCAGGCGAACCGCCCCGCGCCGTAGACGGGCGTCAGTGAGCCGGTTCCGATCTGCGTGGCGATGACCTCGCGGGAGGTGTCGTGCTCGAACTTGCCTGCGAGCCGCGAGCCGGCGCCGAGGCCCAGCACGAACGCGAGCATGTCGAGCTTGTAGAGATCGGGATGGAGCAGCGGAATCGTCGGCACGCCCATCGCGACCAGGCAGGTCAGGGTGGAGCCGTGTTCCTTCTCGACCCACCGCATGGCCGTCTGCTCGGGCTCCACCGGGATCATGTACGGTGCGAGGTCCTTGCGCTTCCAGACGCCGAAGTACTGCTTCACCTTCTCGAGCATCTCGAAGCGGTCGACGTCGCCGACGATGGACACCACGCAGTTCTGCGGCGTGTAGTGCTTCTGGTAGAAGCGCATCATGTCGTCGCGGGTGATGTCCTGGATGCAGGACCGGTAGCCGATGACCGGTACCCGAACCGGGTGGACCTTGAACATCGTCGAGGAGAAGAGGAGCGCCCGCTCGCGGTTGGCGTTGTCGAGGTTCCGCAGGAGCTCCTGCTGGACGACGCGCTGCTCGCGCGCCACCTCGACCTCGTCGAACTGGCAGTGCGCCAGGTAGCCGGAGATCAGGTCGACGGCCGTCTCGGCCATCTCGCTCTTCGTGGTGATGTAGTACTGGGTGAAGTTGTAGAAGGTCGATGCGTTCGAGTTGCCGCCGATCGACTTGAGCAGCTCCTTGTTCTCCTGCTCCGTCCGGCCGACCTGGACCTGCTCGCCGTCCTCCCCCACGACCTGCCGGCGGGTGCTGCCGCCGGACACGATGTGCTCCATGTAGTGGGACAGGCCGCTGCCGAGGTACTCCCCCTCGTAGAGGGACCCGATCTTCATGTACGCGTGGACGCGCACGATCGGCACCGTGTGGCGCTCCTCGATCACGACCTGGAGGCCGTTGTCGAGGGTCTCGACGAGCAGGTTCTCGGAGTGGGCCCGCTCGGGCTTCCCGGCTTCCTCGCCGGCGAAGGCCGGGAGGACGGCGACGAGCAGGAGGGCGGGGAGGAGGGCGACGAGTCGCGGCATGGGGTCATTCCTCGGGATCGATGTCGGGCCCGAGATCGTACCTGCCGCGGCGCGGTGGGCCCGCTCGTGCGGGACTCCCGGTCTCAGGCCCCCGACAGCGCCGCCCGGACGGCCTCGGGACTCGTCTCCAGGCCGATCGGGACGCGCAGGACGCGGTCGGCGTAGCGCTCGAGCAGCGGACGGGTGCGCGCCCGGAACCGCTCGACGCGCCGGAGCACCGCCTCCTCGGCATCGTCCGAGCGCCCCGACCGGTCCCCGCCCGTGTCCAGGCGGATCCGCTCGCACAGGACGGCAGGCTCGGCGGCGAGGTGGATCACCGAGTCGATCGACACGATCTCCTCGACGCCCCTCGCCTGCCCCACGTGTCGCGGCAACCCATTCAGCACGACGAGGTCGCCCTCGTGGTCCTTGACGAAGTCGAACCAGGCGACGGCTGACTCCACCTCCCGACCCGTGAGGTCGTTGAGCGCGTGCGGGAGGGCTGCGGACAGGGCCTTCCACCGCGCCCCGGGGCCGCTGTCCCTTCCAAGGACACCCCCAGTGATCGGGGCGTTGGGATCCACACTGCTGCCTCCCCCGTGCGCGGTCCGCGGTTGTCCCCCGGGCTTGCACCTCCCCGCATGACGCTCCGGGCCGTCAGGCGGTCGATTGCGTCGTGCGTGTTGGCGACCACCGTCCCGTTCTGGTCCGTCCAGCCCGAGAGGTTGCTGGCGTCATCGTACGAATACTGGACGTACTTCGAATCCGCGTAGGTCGTGCGCGTTGTACGACTGAGTGCATCGTAGGTGTAGACGGTAGAGTTGAAGTTGTCGTCGGTCAGGGTCGTCAACCTGTGATTTGCATCGTAGGCGAAGACCTCGTCGATCGACTGGAGGAAGGTGTCGATCTGCGCTCCGACCTGCAGGGCCGCCGCAAGTGCTGGCTGCGGACAAGGGCTACAGGCAGGATGCCTTCACCACGGAGAGGCTTCGCAGGAGGCTCGACATGCTGAGCATCGCGAAGAGGGGCACGCGCACCGAGGAGGAGAGCGCCTACGAGCGCAGCCTGGCCTTCCGGC
Organism: Planctomycetia bacterium; assembly: GCA_030618975.1. Lineage (GTDB taxonomy): Bacteria > Planctomycetota > PLA2 > PLA2 > JAEUHO01 > JAUXCH01. Next base: position 716 of record JAUXCH010000516.1, on the reverse strand, counting down.
TGGCGCAAGGTTTCCGTGCAGGTGTGGAAGGCTCAATCTCGTTTCTCAAGCGCATGCTCGACCTCTGGCGCTGCATGCGCAAGGGCTTGGATCACTTCGCATCCACCGTGGCGTCGAGCGTGTTCGCCCACACAACTTGCTGATCCTGTCGCGAGGCCCTTGATGATCAGGCGCTGCGAACCCGCCTCGTGCAAGTCCCCAACCCCCGGCCGTGGGAGCCGTGTGCCCGCATCGCGCACCGGAACCGTCCCGATGACGCCCGAGGGCCGCAAACGGGCTCTGAGGGCGCCCTACCTGCGCGATTCCGACCCGCGTGATTGACCCGTGCCCGTCGTTGACCCCTGGCCAGCCCGTGAAGTGCGCTTTGTGCGACAGGAACGAGCTAGGGGAATAGCCCCTTGTGCCGAATGCTCTGACTCGTAGCTCCGCCTCAAGGAGGAGTCATACGACCCACACCATGACGAGGTCCTGGAACACCCATCCTTCCCCCACGCGCCTGAACAGCCAGTAGCAGCCCGAGCCGGAGTCCGCCCCCTCGACCCCGACGTAGACGAGCGCCTGCGTACGATCCGTGAAGAGGCCCGGAACGGAGAGGGTGAACCAGCTCACGGCGCAGGGGAACCGTGCCTGGAGGGTGGCGCCAAAGCCCGGCTCCTCCTCGTGTCGGGGGAGGCGCACGTAGGGCGAGCCCGGGTACAAATCGGCGGGGTCATGCG
>JAUXCH010000079.1 GCA_030618975.1 Planctomycetia bacterium | reverse complement strand
GGAGCAGCTCGAGTGGCTCGAGACGATGTGGTACAATCTCTCGGGTGGGGTCGTCTACGTCGGCGTCAGCGAGCGCTTCGGGCGGTGGAACAAGTTGACGCGGGACCGCCCGTACGTCATCACCTTCACGCCCGACGGCGGTGTGGAGAAGGGCTTCGCGATCCGCATCGAGAGCGAGGACCTGGACAACGTCACGAAGGAGAACCGGACGATCACCATCAAGGTGAATCCCCTGACGGCCGAGGCCTCCACGATCTTCGGACTGGCCGAGATGGCCGAGACGCGGGAGGAGAATGAGTTCCAGAAGTAGTCGCGCGACCGGCGCCACCCCGCGCGGTTTCACGCTGCTGGAGGTCCTCTGCGCGTTCGCGATCCTCGCCGCCCTGACGGGCATGCTCACCGTCAACTTCGTCCAGAACGTCGAGAAGGGCGTCACCGCCCTGTCCCACCGCGAGCTGCGCGAGGCCGCCGACACGATCTTCCGCAAGATCATCTACGAGTGGGAGGAGTACGAGGACGGCGCCGGAGGCACGCTCGACGAGATCTACGGCGAGTTCGCCCGGCTGAAGGGCTGGGAGCGCGACCGGTGGTCGATCTACCGCTACCTCCTGGTGAAGGAGTCCAAGACCGTCGTCGGCATGGCCCAGGAATCCGACGAGACGCTCTTCGAGTCCCAGGCAGAGGACGGAACGTCCTCGTCCTCCTCCTCGGCGACCGGAGAGGACGGCGGCACCCTCCAAGGGATCGAGCTGGTCCGCATCAAGATCGACATCTACCGCACCGACGAGTCGGCCGAGAAGCCGCTCCTGACGCTCGTCACCTGGATCGACCCGGAGCACGGGCAGGTGAGGAACGAACGGTGAGCCCCGCGCGCGAACGCCGTGGCTTCACGCTGATCGAGGTGATGGTCGCGCTGCTCATCCTGGCGGTCGTCGTCACGTTCGTCTACCAGGTCCTCCAGAATTCGGTCCGCGGCCAGGACATGGTCCGCGAGGGCCTGCGCACCCCCAAGATCCAGAACGCGATCCTCGGCCAGATCTTCAAGGACTTCCGGTACCTCTACTGGGACGGGTTCACCGGCGATACGGGTTTCATCGGCGAGACCGGCATGGTCGGCGGCAAGGACGCGGACCACGTCGACTTCGTCACCTCCCGCCCCAGCCGCATGGCCCAGTTGGAGGAGGAGAGCGTCCACGACCCGGTCCCGAGCCCGCTCACGGAGGTCGGCTACGCGTTGAGGATCAACGACGACAACTCCGACTACCTCGAGCTCTACCGCCGCGAGGACTGGTTCGTCGACGACAACCCCGTGCGTGGCGGGAAATACACGTTGATCTACGACAAGATCACGAAGTTCGACCTGCTCTACTTCCCGATCCCCGAGGAGAACGTCGACGGCAAGGGCGTCAAGGACTGGGATACCCGGGTCAAGAAGAAGCTTCCCTACGCGATCGTCCTCGAAATCTCCTTCACCGCGGAGGAGCACGAGGACCAGGACATCGAGGAAACCGAGGAGCACATCAGCCGGATCATCGTGCTGAAGGGAGCCTACAACGTGGCGCCGCAAGCGGCGCCCGGACAGAAGTAGGTTTCTATCCGCCCAGCAGGTCTCGGCCGTCCAGGTACGGCCGCAGCGCCTCGGGCACGCGCACGCTCCCGTCGGGCTGCTGGTGGACCTCCAGCAGGGGGATCAGCACGCGCGGGGTCGCCACGACGGTGTTGTTCAGGGTGTGGCAGTGGCGCACCTTGCCGTCGGCGGCGCGGTAGCGGAGGTTCAGACGCCGGGCCTGGAAATCGCGGAACCGGCTGGCCGTGTGCGTCTCGCCGTATGCTTCGCGCGACGGCATCCACGCCTCGAGGTCGTACTTGAAGGTGGCCGCGCGCCCGATGTCGCCGGTGGCGGTCGCCGTGATCCGGTACGGGAGCTCGAGTGCCTGGAGCAGCGCCTCGGCGTTGGCCACGATCTCCGCGTGGTGCGCGAGGCTCTTCGCATCGTCGGCGACGTCGATGATCACCTGCTCCACCTTGTTGAACTGGTGGACGCGGTAGATGCCGCGCGTGTCCTTGCCGTACGTGCCGGCCTCCCGGCGGAAGCAGGGGCTGAGCCCCGCGTACTTCAGCGGCAGGTCCGCGTGGTCGAGGATCTCGCCGGCGTGGAACGCCGTGACGCTGACCTCGCTCGTTCCGGCGAGCCACATGTCCTCGTCGTCGACGGTCGGGTTGGCGAACTTGTACGTCTGTTCCTCGGCGCCGGGGAAGTACGCGGTGCCGCGCAGCGCCCACTCCTTCACGATCACGGGGACGCTGAGCGGCACGTAGCCCCGCCTGCGGATCAGGTCCAGCCCGAGGCGGATCACGGCCTGCTCGAGGAGGACGCCGTCGCCCATCAGGATGTACGAGCGGCTCCCCGCCAACCGTCCGGCTCGCTCCACGTCGATCATGTCGAGACCGTGGAGCAGCTCGAGGTGGTCCCGCATCTCGAAGTCGAACGTGGGGAGCTCCCCGTGCCGCTTCACCTCGACACTGTCCTCCTCACTGTCGCCGTCGGGCGCATCCTCGTCCGGCGGATTCGGCACCTCGAGGAGCAGCTCGTCGATCTTCGCCTTCAGCGGCTTCAACGCCTCCGTGCGCTTCTGCACGCGTTCCTTCACCGTCTTGAGCTTCGCAAGCACCGTCTCCCGGGCTTCCCCCGTCACACTCGAGACCTGCTTGCCCAGAGCGTTCTGCTCCGCCTTGGCGTCCTCCCGCACCCGGATGAGCTTCCGGTGCTCGGCATCCAGCTCGAGCAGGGCACCGACGTCGAAGGGGATACGCTTGCGCGCGGCCCCGCGTGCCACCTCGTCGGCGTGTTCCCGAATCCAGGCCATGTCGAGCATGCCGTGCCTCCTACGCGCAGGCCGCTGCCTGCGCACGAACGATCGCGGCGTAGCGGGCCAGCCCGGCTTCCTCGGCCGGACCGATGCGGTAGTGGACGTGCTCGCGCACGTACCGCGCCGCGGCCTCGGGATCCTCTCCACGCGTGCGCGCCCAGGCGCGCGCGAGTTCCTCTCTGTGGAGCACCCCCTCGACGGCCGCCTCGTCGAGCAGGGCAACCAGCGCATTCCGCTCCTCCCCCGACAGACCCGCGCGCGCCGTCCAGCGCGCGTAGACGAAGGGAAGTCCGGTTCGCCGGGTCCACGCCGCGCCCAGGTCGAGCACCTCGCCTTCCCAGAGGGCGCCGTAGCGGATCGCCGGATCGCCGATGAGCAGCACGGCATCCGCCTCGGTCTCCCGGGGGTCCACGCCCGGCTCCGCGGCCTCGCAGACGGCCACGTCCGCCCCGCCGGCAGCCTCCGAGACCAGGTGCCGCGCCAGGCCGGCGCTCGTACGGCTCGCCGGATCCAGGAGGAGTGTCCGCACCGAACGGAGCGGCGTGCGGAGGAAGAGCAGGACGCTCGTCACGGCACCGCGGCTCGCAATGCCCCACACCCCGAGGAAGCCGTCCCCGACGCCCTGGAGCGCCTCGTAGACGGGGAGGAGCGCTGCGTCCACCTCGCCCGCGTCGAGCAGGCCACCGAGCCGCGCGGGCACGTCGGCCACGAGGCGGGCGGACGCCGCGAGCCGATCGGTGAGCGGCACGGCATTCAGGTAGGGAACGACACCGAGAGTGATCATGGGAAGCGGACCCTATCCCGGCTCCGAGCAAGGGCCTACCGGAACAAGACCCTCGCGCCGGGGGAGAGCACAGGGAGGGAATTCAAGACGCCCGCGTCCCTCCCGGGAACGCGGGCGCAATGAGGTTACGGTCCTCCCCGAGGAGGGGACCGAGTTCGAAGACGATCGCCGCGGGCTACCAGCCGACGCTGCAGTCGCCGCGGTACGGATCGCACTTCGAGTAGTTCAGGAAATACTCATCGACGAACTGCTCGCCACGACGGGCATCGCGACCCCACTCGCGAAAGATCGCCTTGCTCTTGCTGTCGCACGCCGTGCCGGCGCAGGAGTAGGGGCAGCCGCCCATCGACTCGAGCGGCGCGGCGATCCAGCGGCAGCCGGAAGCCATGCCAAGGACCAGCACCAGCCCGACGACGAGCGAAAGGCGCTTCCACATATCCGACCTCCCTGTGCCCCCCGGGGGGCGTTGTCGACTCCTTGCGGAGCCTCGGCCCCCTGTGGGGCTTCCCTGCCGGGCCATCCCTCCGATGGCCGTGGCGCATGTCGTACCAATCCCGATGCGGCGGGTCAAGAGACAGATCGTGCATCTTGGGCGACGCAAGTGCTGAACCGCCCTTTGGTTACGCAACCATGACACGGCGCGGACAGGCCCGCGACACAGGGGGGGCGATCCCGCCTACGGCGTGTCCTCGAGGTAGAGCTCGTGGTCGCGCAGGTACGCCTGCACGGCCGGCGAAACCCGGTCGCCCAGCGCCTTGCCCGCGTGCACGTCGGCGCGGATCCCGGTCGACGAAACGTCCACGAGCGGGGTCTCCAGGCGCTCCATCGGGACGTTGCGGCTCTCGAACTCCGGTGGTACGTCGAGGTCCCACCCCGGGCGGGCGGCCACGAGGAGCGTCACGGAGTCGAGGATCCGCTCCCAGTCCTTCCAGTTCGGAAGGTCCTGGTACATGTCCGCCCCGACCAGGAGGAGGAACCGGGTGCCCTGCGGGTAGCTGCGCCGGATCACGTCGAGCGTGTCGACCGTGTACGAGGGACCCGAGCGCCGCCCCTCGAGTTCCAGCACCTCCGTGCGCGGAAGCCGCTCCACGCCGAGCCGCGCCATCGCCACCCGGTGGTGGAACGGCGTGGGCTCGCGCGCCGCGTCCTCCCGCTTGTGCGGCGCCTGTCCCGCGGGGACGACGAGCAGCCGGTCGACGACCCTCAGCGCGGCCTCCGCGAGCAGACGGTGACCGTGGTGGAAGGGGTCGAAGCTCCCCCCCATCAGGCATACGCGGGGCCCCGGGGGAGGCTCCGGCTCGGCCCGCGGACGGGCGTTGAACACCTGGGCCGCGAGATGGAAGGCACCGGCCAGGAACAGCCAGACCAGTGTCTTCGGCAGGATCCCGACGGCGGCCAGGAGGCCCAGGATCGCGAAGAGGCCCGCCCCGCCCAGCAGGACCGCCCGCACCGACTGCGTGAGCCCGGACAGCGGGAACGCGAAAGCGAGCCCGAGAATCACCCAGGCAGCGGTCGTCGCGGCGTGGGCCGACGCGCCCGGCACCGTGGGCACGAGCATCAGCGCGATACCGAGTCCGAAACCCACCAGCCGCCGTTGCCCCCGCTTCAAGCGGATCGGCAGGCAGGCGATCGCACCGCCGAGGCCGAGGACGAGGGCCACGACGCCCGCCCAGACGGAGCCTTCGGCGAGGTTCAGGACGAACAGGCCGATCCCCGCGAGCCCCAGGACGGCCGGCACCCAGAGATCGCGCTTCTCGCTCACGTCCTGCCCCTGGGCCGCGCTCGGGCGTCAGGCCCGCCGCCCTGTGTCGACCGGAAGGTACCACGGCACACCCTTCGCGTTCGCCGGGAGCGGGGCGCCCCGCTACGCTCGGCGCGTGCCTCCCCTCCCCGTGCCCTGCCTGATCGGACCGACCGGATCCGGGAAGTCGGACGTCGCCGTCCACCTCGCGCGTGCCACCCGCGGCGAGGTGATCGCGTGCGACGCCTTCACGGTCTACCGCGGCATGGAGATCCTCACGGCCGCGCCCACGGCCCCCGACGACGTCCCCCACCACCTCCTGGGCTTCCTCGACCCGGCCCGGGAGCGGTACTCCGCGGCGGCTTTCGCCGCTGCGGCCGACGACCTCGTCGCCGGGATCCGGGCCCGGGATCGCGTGCCCTGGATCGTCGGCGGGACGGCCCTCTACCTGCGGGGTTGGCTCAAGGGCTTCGGCCCCCGGGTCGAGCGCGACGAGGCCTACCGCGACGAGCTCCGCGCCCTCGTGGAGCGGGAGGGCCACAGGCGGCTCCACGCGCTCCTGGGGGGCCTCGATCCCGTCCGCGCCGCCGAGGTCCACCCCAACGACACGCGGCGCCTGGTGCGCGCCCTGGAGATCGTGCGTGCCACCGGGCAGCCCGCCAGCGCCTTCCGCGCGGACTGGGCCGGGCCCGACCGGAGGCCCGCCGTCGTCGTGCGCCTCTGCCGCTCGCCCGAGGATCTCGACGACCGCATTCGACGGCGCACCGCCGCCATGTTCGACGCCGGCGTCGTCGAGGAGGCGCGCCGCCTCCTCGCCCGGCCCCTGCTGCCCGAAGCGCGGCAGGTGCTGGGGCTCGACGTGCTGGCCCGCCGGCTCGCCGGCGAGCTGGACGAGGCAGCGGCCCGCGACGCGATCGCCCTCAAGACCCGCCGCTTCGCGCGGAAGCAGCGCACGTTCTTCGACTCGTTCGCGTCCGTCCACGTCGTCGACGCGGTCGCAGACGAGTCGTCCGAGACGGTCGCCTCGCGGGTGCTCGCGAAGATCGAGTCTCGGCTCCGCTAGACGTCCGTGTAGCGAGCACGGGCGGCGGTGATCCGGTCGGCGAACGCCTTGGCCATTCGTCCAGGCGACACGATCCGTGCGTGGTGCCCGAACTCCGCCAGCCACCGGTAGAGGCCGTCCTCGCTGCGCACGCCGACCCGGAACAGTCCACGGCCGTCGTCGAGCTTCTCGAGCGTGCCGACGCCCTGGCGCCGCCGCTCCATCAGCCACGTCGCGACCTCGTCGAGCTCGACCGTGACCTCGACCTCGTTGCCCTGGGGGATCCGGTACTCCTCGACGCCGATCACGTCTGCCACGTCGAAGTCCTCGGGCACCTCGTACGCCCCGTCCTGGCTGTCGACCAGGGTCACCTTGCCGCGCATGCGATCGACGCGGAAGTCGCGAACGGCGTCGCGCCCCTCGTCGAAGCCGGCCACGTGCCAATCGCCGTCGGCCACGCCGAGGCCATAGAGTCGCACCACGCGCTTCGTGGTGCCGTTCTCGCCGGGCTTCGCGTATCGGAACTCCACCCGGCGGCGACGCCCGAGGGCCTCCCCCAGCACGGCGACGAGATTGCGCGCGGGGTCCCGGTCGGGCTTGCCCAGGCTGAGGAAGTGCTGCTCCCCCATCGAAGCCCTGAGCGGCTCCGGCAACCGGGAGTCGATCGTGAGCTTCGCAAGCGCCGACTTCAGGTTGCGTCCCAAGGTGTCGTCGACGACGCCCATCGTCCGCTGCAGGACGGCGAGGAGCATCGCGTCTTCCGGTTCGAGGGTCGTCTCGCGCAGGTAGTACCCCTGCGGATCGATGACGTACCCCGCCCGGCCGAAGACGTCGCCGCTCACGTATTCGATGTTGACCCCGATGGATCTGAGGTCCGCCTTGTCGCGGTCGAATCGCTTCTCGACGGCGTCGACACTGGCATCGTCGTCGTACCCGACGACCTGCCCGCGGATCTCGGAGAACGGGACGGGGGCGCGGGCCGACAGCAGAAACGAGACCAGGTTCAGCTGGCGCTCCAGCTTCAGGACCTTCAGGTCACCCTGCTTCACCTCAGCTCCTTGCGAGCCCACGGGCCGAATCGGAACCATAGCATGTACGCAACGGCCACAAGGAGATGGAGCACCACGAAGACCGCCCACAGGCCGCGGAGGCCGAACCGATCCGCGTTGGACGCGACCCACCCCGCCAGGGGGTAGCCGATCGCGCCGTAGACGATCACCTCCAGGAAGAACGGGAACCGGGTCGCCCCGGCCCCGGCCAGGGCCTGCGAGATGACGACGGCCACGGCGAGGAACACGTACCCCGACGAGGCCACGTAGAGGTAGGTCCGGCCGATCTCGCGGACGTTCTTCGCACTGACCGCGTCCCCGACGTCGAAACCCATGACGTTCAGGAGCGGGTCCGCATAGAGCACGTAGGCGCCCGCGAACAGGAGCATCATGACCATGTTGAGGCCGAGGGCGATCCACGTGGCCCGGATCGCGCGCTCGGGCAGGCCACGGCCCAGGTTCTGCCCCACGAACGTGGCCGCGGCGGCCCCCCATCCGAACCCGCCGAACAAGGCCACCGTGTCGAGCCTCAACCCCACGCCGAACGCCGCCTGCGCCTCCGTGACGGCCTGCGCGACCGGAACCGCGGCAGCCGCCGTGGCAGTCGCCGTGGCAGCCGCCGCCTTCGGCGCCGCCTCGGCCAGGAAGCGCAGCAGGTAGACGTAGGAGAGCATCCTCACCAGCCACTGTGCGCAGGACGGGATGCCGATCTTGAGGATCGTCCATTGTGTCCGCCAGTGCCAGTAGAGGCGCCTGAGCCGGAGCCCCGCGAAGCCCCGGTACAGCGCGGCGATGCCCCACGCGGCGAACACGGCGCGGGCGATGACCGTCGCCCACGCAGCACCCGCCACCCCCATCGACGGCAGACCCAGCCCGCCGAACACGAACCAGATGTCCAGCACGATGTTCAGCACGTTCGCGCCGATCACGAGGATCATCGGCAGCGTGCTGTTCCCGGCGGCCCGCATGACCCCGGTGACCTGCAGCAGGAGGAACATCGTCACGGTACCGAGGCTCATGATCTGCAGGTACTTGGTGGCCGGTGGGATCACGTCCCCCGTCGCCCCCAGCGCCACGCAGATGTCCTCTGCGAACAGGTAGGGCGGAACGCCGAACACCACGCCGAGGATCAGCGTGATCAGCAGACCCTGACCGGCCGCCAGGTTGGCTCGCCGCTTGTTCCCCAGGCCGTGGTGCCGCGCGACCAGAGCGATGATCGCGTTCACGATCCCGTTGAAGATGATCATCGGGATCGAGTTGACGAGCGAGGGGATCGTCACCGCGGCCACGGCGACGGGGGCCAGCTCTACGAGGTTCCGGGGCTGCGCGACGATGAAGAGGTCGACGACGTTGAACAACGCCGCGAGCATCATCGCGATCACGAGCGGGAGCCCGAAGACCGCGATGGACCTCAAGAGCGGCGCCTTGGTGATCCGGGCACCGCTCTCGAGGGACTCCACGCCGGACGGTTCCGGTCAGACGAGCGCGGCGGCCGGCTCGACCTGCAGCCCGAACGCTTCGGCGACGGCGGGATGCGTGATCTTGCCCTTCCAGGCGTTGAGGGCCGATTCGAGCTGCGCGTCCTGCTTGACCGCTTCCGCAGCGCCCAGCCTGGCGAGCTTGCGCACCCACGGGAGGGTCGCGTTCGTCAGCGCGAAGGTCGAGGTCCGCGGCACCGCGCCGGGCATGTTCGCCACGCCGTAGTGCACCACACCGTCGACGATGTAGGACGGGTCGGCGTGCGTCGTGGCCTTCGTGGTCTCGCAGCAGCCACCCTGGTCGACCGCGATGTCGACGATGACGGAGCCGTCCTTCATGTCCGCGAGGTACGAGCGCGGAATGAGCACCGGAGCCCGCGCGCCCTCGACCAGCACGGCCCCGATCACCAGGTCGGCGTACGGGATGCGCGTACGGATGTTCTCGGGGCTCGAGAACACGGTGTTCACGTTGGCCGCCATGACGTCGTCGAGGTAGCGCAGGCGCTCGAGGTCGATGTCCATCATCGTGACGCTCGCGCCCATGCCCGCGGCCATCTTCGCCGCGTTGATGCCGCAGACACCACCGCCGAGGACGAGCACGTTCGCGGGCTCCACGCCGGGGACGCCGCCCAGCAGCACGCCACGGCCGCCGTGCTCGTGCTCGAGACAGTTCGCGCCGACCTGGATCGACATGCGACCCGCCACCTCGCTCATGGGCGTGAGGAGCGGCAGGTGACCGTCGATCTCCAGGGTCTCGTAGGTGAAGCACGCCGCCCCACCCTTGATCATCGCCTCCGTCAGCTCGCGGGCAGGTGCGAAGTGGAAGTAGGTGAAGATCGTGAGATCGCTACGGCAGTAGCCGTACTCCGGCGGAAGCGGCTCCTTCACCTTCACGATCATCTCGGCCGAGGTCCAGACGTCCTCTGCCGTGTCGAGGACCTTCGCGCCCGCTTGGGTGAAGTCCTCGTCCGAGATGCCGCTACCCAGACCCGCGCCGCGCTCCACCGTGACCTCGTGGCCGTCCGCCACGAGCGCACTGACTCCACCGGGGACGATGGAAACGCGACCTTCGAGGGTCTTGATCTCCTTCGGTACGCCGATCCGCATGGCATTCCTCCTGCCGAAACATGGGCTCGAGCGCGGCAGTATAGGCCTGCCCCGCTTGCGGTACCCCCTGGGGGAGCGGTGCATCCGTACCCGAACCTCCCCGGTCCTTCCCGAGGTTCCCCTCGGGTCCTCCGGCCGTCCCCTAGCGGCGGCCGCCCCGGCCCCTGGCGTTTCGCGAACGAGACCCGTACCCGGGGTAGCGCCCCATGGACTCGACGATCTTCTCGGCGTCCCCGGCGGGCACCAGGCTGTACACGGTCTGGCTGTACTCCTCCCGCAGCAGGTCCATGGCGCTGCGGCGCTCCTCCTGGGTCTTCCCGGCCGCCGCCCGACCCGCGTCCCGCACCTTCGCCCGGAACGCGATCGTCTGGTCCACCACCTTCGCCTGCTGCTCGTCGGTGAGCGAGATGCCCAGCCGATCCAGCTGGCGGCCGAACATGTCGACGTACCGTTCCCGCCGCTCGATGGCGTCGACCTCGCCCTTGAGGGCCCTGAACCACGCCACCTCGTCGTCGGCGAAGCGCCGGGTGTTCCCGTTCTCGTCCACGTACGTCTCGCCGGGCTCCGTCCCGGGGGCCCCGGGCGTCGGGGTCGGGCGGTACCCGGAGTCGCCCACGACGACCGTCCGTTCCTTCATCTGCTTCTCGAGGCCGGCCACCCGGCGAACGACGTCCCCCATCTGCTCGACCAGCACACCCACGCCCTTCCCCTCCAGCACCACCGGGGGCGGCGGCTCCACCGGCGCCGGCGCCTCGAGGCGAACCACGGAAGGCTCGGGGGGCAGCAAGTCGACGGGATCGCTCCCCCGGACCTGGTCGTAGACGAGGATGCCCGCCGCCACGAGGGCGACCTGGACGAGGACGGTGGCGAGTTTCATGTCGGCTCCGGAAGGGCCCTGCATCGTACCGCCTTCGGCACACCCCCGCGACCGCCCCTCCCGGGGCCGAAATGTGTGGTATATCCGTCCCCGCGCGTGGGCGTTTAGCTCAGTTGGCTAGAGCACCAGCTCGACAAGCTGGGGGTCGCTGGTTCAAGTCCAGCAACGCCCACCATCCCCACTCGGGGTCAGGTGATATTCCGCGCGTTTCGCGGTCCTCCTACACGGCAGGCCGCCTCGGGTGCAGGGCACAGGGTGCAGGGCGCATTCCCCGCCGAGGTGCGAGCCGCCGCTACCCGACCTGCGGTTCGTCGTCGCCGTCCCACGGCGGGAGGGCCTCGTCCCCCGCGACCCTCCGTACGTCCTCTCCGAACGCGTGCGTCAGAGCCGTGTGAATGGTGCGGGCGACGAGGTCCAG
>JAUXCH010000074.1 GCA_030618975.1 Planctomycetia bacterium | reverse complement strand
GCGCCCGAAGCCGAATCGAGGTTCCCCGTCGGTTCGTCGGCGAGCAGCAGGAGCGGATGCTTCACCAGCGCCCGCGCGAGCGCCACGCGCTGCTGCTCGCCACCCGACAGCTGGCCCGGATGGTGCGACGCCCGCGGCTCGAGCCCGACGCGGGCCAGGGCTTCGGCGGCGCGCCTGCGCCGCTCGCCGCGTCCAAGGCCGGCGTAGAGCAACGGCAGCTCGACGTTGCGAAGCGCCGTCTCGTCCTCGAGGAGGTGGAACCGCTGGAACACGAACCCGATCTCGCGATTGCGGATCCCGGCGAGATCGCGGTCCGTGAGCGTGGACACGTCGCGGCCGCCCAGGACGTACCGGCCCGACGTCGGCCGGTCGAGGCAACCGAGGATGTGGAGCAGCGTGGACTTCCCGGAGCCCGAGGGTCCGGTGACCGCGACGTAGTCCCCGCGCTCCACTTCGAACGACACGGACCTCAGGGCCTCGACGGCGATCGCTCCGCTCCGATACGAGCGCCAGACGTCTTCGAGGCGGGCGATCGGGTCGGAGCTCACGTGCGCCTCCGGGTGAGGACGGCGACGGGCTGCAGGCGGGCGGCGTGGAGGGCGGGCAGCACGGAGGAGAAGAGTCCGAGCACGATCGCCACGCCCGTCGCGAAGAGGGCGTAGCGCAACTCGAAGCGAAAGGGGAAGCCCACGATGTCGCGGAGCACCTCGGCGCCGACGTAGCCGAGCGGGAGGCCCGCCAGTCCTCCCAGGAGCGCGAGGAAGACGCCCTCCACCGTCACCTGGAGCGCCACGTCGGACGTCTCCGCGCCTTCGACACGGCGGATGGCGAGCTCGTCGTAGCGCTCCCGGATGGTGATCAGGTTGAGGGTCGAGAGCATCACCACCGCGACGCCGACGATGATCATCCACACGACGTTGCTCAGGAAGGCCCCCGTCTGGCTGCTGCTGCCGAGCATCTCCATCCAGTCGCGCCGCACCAGCACGCCGACGCTGCGACGCGGAATCAGGCTGTCCGTCTCCTCGACGGGCCAGATCGTGCGCAGCCGCCGCGCCGCGTCGTCGACCTCGGCGTCGCTCGCGAGCGTCACGGTGATGCCCGTGTACTCGCCGTGCTCGAGAGAGTCGTCCGGGAGGTAGACGTTGCGAAACGAGAGCAGCGAGGAGGTGAGCGCACGGGCGCCTCGACCCTCGTCGAAGGCATCGAAGAGATCGCGGTGCGTGAGCGGATCCGTCAAGACGCCGACGACGGGAACCGCGCGCGCGGCCTCCCCGCCGGGGGCAATCTGCACGTCGCGGCCGAGCATCGCCCCCGGCTCCAGGTCCGGGAAGACGAGGGCGGCAACCGCGGCGTCGAGCACGCAGGCCGTGCCCGGCGCGTCGGCGTCCCGCAGCCACCGACCCGCGGCCAGGGCAACGTCGATCGTCGACAGGTAGGAGGGCGGCGCCCGGACCAGGCCGACGGCGTGCGACGCCTCGTCTACGTGGAGGACGCCCGGCACCTGACGCCGGGGCACGACGAGCGCGTCGAGCCCGTCGAGCACGTCCAGCATGCGCGCGTGCTCGGCCTCGCCCAGGGGTTCCCGCTCCAACCCGGCCAGCAGCACCGGGAAGCGGACCACGTCGACCCTGCGGCGGCCGAAGAGCGCCGCGTCGCGCATCACGTCCTCGCCCAGGCCGTACACGAGCGAGATCACGTTCACCGTCACCGCGATCGCGACCGCGCTCGTCGCAGCCGTGAGGACGCTGCGCAACGGGTGGCGCCGCGCCGCGCGCAGTCCCTCGCCGACGACGGCGGCGAAGCACCTCACCGGCCCTCCTCCGCGAGTCCCTCTACCGGCTGCAGGCGGCTCGCGCGCCAGGCGGGCAGCAGCGACGCCGCGCAGCCGATGAAGAGCGCGACGGCCACGACGAGCCAGGCGTCGCGCCAGGGGAAGATCCAATCGAATCCGGTGACGGGCTCCACGGCGACGCGCAGGGCGGCCAGGCCCATGGCGAGCACGCCGCCCAGGACGCACCCCACCGCCGTCAGGGCGAGTCCCTCCAGCAGGAACTGCGTCGCGATCCGCCCCCGTGTCGCGCCCTCCACACGGCGGACGGCGATCTCGTGCCCGCGATGGAGGACGGTGAGGAGGCCCAGGTTCGCCATCACCACCGCCCCCATCACGAGGCAGGCCAGGAACAGGGCGGTGCGGACCGCCTCGAAGCGGTCGATCTCCTTGCCCAACACGAGGGGCAGCACGAGCGGGTGGAGCACCAGGGCGGCGCGGCCCCGGGCGAGCAGCGTCTCCGACGAGCGGGCCGCGGCGCGCTTGACGTCGGAGGGCGGCGCCCGCAGGTGGATCCAGTCGAGGGACGCGTCGCCCGCCAGCGGCACGTAGACCACACCGTCCGATCGCTTCCATGCGTCCTCGAGGCGCGGGATGCCGAGCGCGAGGAGCAGCATCCGCCCCAGCTTCGCGTACATGGGATGCGTGACGTCGAACCCGAGGTCGTTCGTCGCCCGGCGCGTCGCGTCCTGCCGAGTCGTGATGCCGACGACGCGCAGGGTGCGCCCGTCCACCCCCACCGTGTCTCCGGCGTGGACCCCGGGCCCTCCGAAGCGGACGGCCGCGCCGGCCTCGAGCACGCACGCGTCGGGCCCGTCGTCGGCGCGGAGCCAGCGCCCCTCTGCGAGGTCGAGGCCCCGGGCCCGCGGCGTCTCGGGATCGGCCTCCACCAGCGCGCCGTCCTCGCCGCCTTCCCCGCCGAGCAAGCGGAGGACGCGGAGCCCCCCCAGCGCCAGCACGTCGATGCCGTCCCGGCCGAGCGCCTCGCGCAGACGCGCGACGTCGTCGGGCTTCAAGTCCCCGCCCGCGGGCGCCGTGGGATCGGGCGCGACCGCGATCCGATCCGCACCGAGCGCGGCGCCTCGCGTGAGGGTCGCGTGCCGCGTTCCCTCGATCACCGCGCTCGGGAAGAGCGCCACGGCGACGCCCCAGATGGTCCCCTGCAACAGCAGGAAGGTCCGCATCGGACGCCGCACGAGCGGGCGCACCGCGAGGCCGAAGGCGGAGAGGAAGGACATCGCGTCAGGGACCTGCCGGCAGGAGCCTGCTCGCCAGGTTCCGCCAGGCGTGCGCGCCCTCGAGCAACGACGTCCACTCCTCGGGCAGACCGCTCTCCCCGAACCGCGCCCCGACGACCGCACCGGTCGCGGCGCCGAGTGCGGAGGCCGCGCCCGCTTCGTTCACCGCCCCGACGACGGCCTGCCGGGCACCCTTCGCTTCGAGGGCGTGCCGGGCGACCGCGTGCAGCACGTCGGGCGCGAACGCGGTCGGACGCACCTCGAGACGCGCGACGGCCGCCTGCGCGGGCAGCACGTCGGGCAACTCCGGCCGCTCGCCGAGTCCGCGCGCCACGCGGTCGAACGCGGCTTCCGGATCGTCCTCCCCGAGCACGTGCTCGCGAACCCAGGCCGCCAGCGCAAGGGCGGCTGCGCCGGCGCGCGGGTCGGCGTGCGTGCACGCGGCGTCGGCGAGGATCGCATCCGCCATGGCATCGGCGTCGTCGAGGAAGGCGAGCGCGTACGGCACCGCGCGGATCGCGGGTCCGATACCCGCCGTCTTCCGCTCGACGGCTTCGTGCGCCTCCCGCACGGCCTCTCGTGGCCCGCGGCCGTCACGAATGCGCTCGAGCGCAGCGTGCGTCGCCTCGCCGAGCCCGGGGCGGTCCATCTCGAGCACGCCGAGATACCCCTCGAGCAGGCGGGCTTCGCGCTCGCCGCCGTCCTTCAGGAGTGCGACCGCGGCCGCGCGGGTCATGTCGACGCGCGCGGTGACGGCACCGGGTGCGAGGAGGTAGAGCCCCCCGCCCAGGAACGTCCTCACCGTCGCGTACTTGATCTGGGCCTGCTCGCGGCCCATGCCGATCAGGGGGGCGCCGAGCGCGTCGCCGGCCGCCAGGCCGAGGAGCGCGCCGCGGGCTCGATCTTCACGAGTGGACGGGGTTGCCATATGCGGAGGGTACCGCGTGCGCGCGGGCGCGGCGACGCGCGCGTCGGCCCGACCACGGCACGATCCAGAGGAGGAGGAGCGCGAGCACCGCGCCGGCCAGCAGCGGGGGCCGCAGCGACCGGGTCTCGGGGGCCAGGTCGGCCGGGCGGGCACGGAGATCGGGGATGCGCAGCTCCGTCGGCGTCCGCCCGAGCGAGCTGCTCGCGTCGTCGGGGGTCCCCAGACGCCGGTACCCCGCGCCCCCGACCGCACCGCGGCCCCCGACCTCGCCCAGGAGATCGTCCACGAAGAGCGGCCACAGGGGGGTGTCGGCGGGGGCGGGTCGCCCCCGCGTCGGGTCCGGAAGGAAGTGGACGACCTGTCCGAGACGGGCGACCACAGGCCATCGCCGGCCGTCGGCATCCCGTTCGAGCAGCAGGGCGAACCCGTCTGTCGGCTTGGCGGCCGCGGACACGGCGTACACGAGGTCGGCGCCGACCGTCGAGAGGTTTCGGACGAGCGCATCCGGACGGACGCGGTCGATGCCTGCCCCGGCGCGCAGCGCGCCCTCGCCGGGTGCGGGGTGAAGCACGAGGAGCCACGGCGCAGGCGGCAGGGAACCCGTCGTCTCCGACGCCGCGACGACGAGTGCGAGGTCGCGCGTGGCGTCCCTGTAACCGCGTCGTCCGAGGGTGGAGACCAGCACGTCCTCGACGGCACGACGAAGGGCGAGCGGCAGCGCCGGATCCATGTGGAGCCGGATCGGAACGCGCTCGTAGGCGACGGCGTCGTCTGCCGCGAGATCGTCGGACCACGCGCTGCCGTCCGGCCGCGTCAACTCCACCCGGAAGGCCAGGCCGATCCGACCGATGGAGAACGCGTGCGACGCGTAGCCCCCCGCCGGGATCTCGACGGACCTCTGCGCGAGCACTGTGTCGTGCTCGCGCACGACCAGCCGGACCGTCGAGGACCGCGTGTCGTCGCCGCGCACGTTCACGAACAGCTCGAAGCCCGCACTCTGCGGAGTGAGCGCCGTCGCCACGACCCCTACGTTGAACACGTCGGGGCTGCCCACCGACACCCAGGTCGTGCCCGCCGGATCCGCCGGGGCCTCGGCATCGCTGACGACGACGCGCCACGCGGCTTCGCCCGCGTCCGCCGAGGCGAGCAGGACGCCCGGACGCGGGCGAGGCTCGAGCCCCGTGCCCCACCACGGCTCCTCCACCACCTCCAAGCGGTCCTGGGCGGCGAGAGCGCCCGCGATGCGTGCGAGCACGCGGTCGACCCGTCCGCGGTAGCCTTGCGCCGTGGCGGGCAGCCCCCCGGACACGACGACGCGGACCGTCCGACCCTCGGCACGCGTCGTCTGAAGCGGGCCCGCCGCGGCGAGGACGAGCAGCAGGGCGGCCAGGAGGGAGAGCCAGAGCTCCGGGTCCAGGGCCTGCCTCCTCGCCGGCGCGGCCGCGGCCTCGGGCTCGACGAAGAGCAGGGAAGGCAGAGCCACGGTCCGAGGCCGATGGCGGCGGCGGTGGAGGAGCCACACGACCGGCAGGGCGGCGAGGCCCACGAGCGCCCAGGCCGCGGCCCACGTCACGGCAGGTCCTCCACGAGCCGGCGCAGGAGAGCCTCGTCGGACGTCGACGGAGCGAACGGGAGGTACCGGAGTCCGACGGGGCCCGCGTGCGAGGCCCAGCGCTCGGCGTGCGCCTTGGCGCGCGCCGCGACGCGCGCGGAGAGTCGCTCGTCCAGCACCACGGTTTTCGTCTCGCCGGTCTCCACGTCGAGAAGCGACACGAGGCCGGCCGGCATCGGTGCGGTGACCTCGGGCACCCGCAAGTGGAGCAGCGCGCCGCGCAAGCCGCGCCCCGCGAGGGCGTGCAGGCACCCCGGCTCGGCGCGCGACAGCAGATCGGAGATCAGGAGCAGCCGCGATCCGCGTGGCACGCGCTTCACCAGGCGTGGGAGCGCGGCGGCGAGATCCGCGCGCCCGACAGGTCTCGCGTCCCCGAGGGCCAGGAGGAACTCGGTCAGCTGCCCGTGCTGCGACGCTTCCATGAGGATGCGGGGGCGTCCGTCCGTGAGCACGCCGAGCCGCGTGCGGCCCGCGGCCGCCACGCCGACCGCGCAGGCGAGCGCCGCGGCGCGTGCGCTCTTCACCCGACCGCCCCACGGAGCCATCGAAGCGCTCCCGTCGAGCCACACCTCGGTCAGGAGGTCGCGCTCCGCGTCGAACTGACGGACGAGCAAGCGCCCCAGGCGCGCGGCGACCTTCCAATCCACCCGCCGGAGGTCGTCGCCCGGACGGTACTCACGATGCCCGCGGAAGAGGAACCGCCCTCCCTGCCCGGGCACGGCGCGGCGTCCCTCCGTGGCGCCGGCTCGGAGGCGCTGCACGGCGGCCGGAAGCGCAGCGAGGAGACGCAGGAACGCCGGGGGGAACAGGTCGGAGTCCACCGAAGCGGTGACGAGGCGCGTCGGCTCGCTCACAGCGGCGACGGGTCCGGCTGCTCTTCCCAGTGATCCCCGTCGCCCCCGTAGTGCGGACGTCCCCGCCAGTTCAGCTTGCGCCGCAAGGCGTCGTAGAAGGAGCTGCCTGCGGGGTGCACGAGCGTCAACGGCGCCTTCGCGTCGGAGATGTCGACGACGTCCCTGCGCTTCAGCGTCACCGGCTTCTGGCCGTCGATCGTGACCCCGCCGGGCCGCCGGCGTCCGCCGACGGAGAGTTGGATGCTGTGCGACTTCGGCACCACGAGCGGACGGGCGCTCAGCGCGTGCGGCGCGATGGGCACGAGCAGGACGGCGTCCGCGGTCGGTTCGACCAGCGGTCCCCCGGCGGCGAGCGCGTGCGCCGTGGAGCCCGTCGCGGTCGACACGATCAGCCCGTCCCCCGCGAACGTCACCGCGCGCCGACCGTCGATACCGACGTCGACGTCCACCATGCCGCCCAAGGCCTTCCGCCCCACCACGACGTCGTTGAAGGCGAGCGTCCGCGAGGCCTCCTCGCCGTCGCGGAGGAACCTGACCAGCAGACGATGGCGCGTGGAGGTCCGAGCCGCGCCGTCGATCCAGCGCTGGATCCCCGCCTCGAGGCGATCCGGTTCGACGGCGGTGAGGAACCCGAACTTCCCGTAGTTCACCCCGAGCACCGGGATGGGATTCGTGCCGAGGCGCCGCGCCACGTGGAGGATCGAACCGTCGCCGCCGAACACCAGCACGAGGTCGGCCTGCGCCGTTTCCAGATCGACAGCCTCCTCGAGGTCGACGGCGCGCACGTCGAGGAGCGACCTCAGCAGGGGCAGGTACGCCTCGACCCCTTCCGACACGCCCTTCTTGCGGCGGTCCCCGACGATCAGCACGGTGGGCTTCATGGCGCGGTCAGGGTATCTCCGAGGAGCGTGGGCACGAAGGGCCAACGTCCGGCGGGTCCTGGAGTTCGGCGCGCGCCGCTCTCCCCCCGCAATCCGGGGTCGTCCCCGCACCGTGCGGTAGAAGAGGCCTTCCGCCTCACGAACAAGGAAGAAACGCCATGCCGAGCGTCGCCGCCTCCCAGGACTACAAGGTCAAGGACATCGCCCTCGCCGCAGCCGGGCGCAGGGAGATCGAGATCTCCGAACCCGAGATGCCGGGCCTGATGGCCGTCCGCAAGCGCTGGGCCGCCGAGAAGCCCCTCGCCGGCGCCCGGATCACGGGCTGCATCCACATGACGGTGGAGACCGCCATCCTGATCGAGACCCTCGTCGCCCTCGGCGCCGAGGTCCGCTGGTCGTCCTGCAACATCTACTCGACCGAGGATCACGCCGCCGCCGCCGTCGCGCAGGCCGGCGTCCCCGTCTTCGCCTGGAAGGGCGAGACCGACGAGGAGTACTGGTGGTGCATCGAGCAGACGCTCCGGTGGCCCGACGGAAAGGGCCCCAATCTCCTGCTCGACGACGGCGGCGACCTCACCTGGGTCGTTCACGACAAGCACCCCGAGCTGCTCGAGGGCATCCGCGGCCTCACCGAGGAGACCACGACGGGCGTCCACCGCCTCTACCAGGCCCACGAGAAGGGCACGCTCGAGATTCCCGCGATCAACGTCAACGACTCGGTCACGAAGTCGAAGTTCGACAACCTCTACGGATGCCGCGAGTCGCTCGCCGACGGTCTCAAGCGCGCGACCGGCGTCATGGTCGCCGGCAAGATCGTGGTCGTCGCCGGCTACGGCGACGTCGGCAAGGGCTGCGCCCAGTCCATGCGCGGCCTCGGCGCCCGGGTCCTCATCACCGAGATCGACCCCATCTGCGCCTTGCAGGCCGCGATGGAGGGCTACGAGGTCACGACGATGGAGGAGGCCGCCCCCGCCGGCGACATCTTCGTCACCGCGACCGGCTGCCGCGACGTCGTCGCCGGCGAGCACCTGATGGCGATGAAGGACAACGTCATCGTCTGCAACATCGGGCACTTCGACCACGAGATCGACGTCGCGTGGCTGGAGAACACGGAGGGCGTCTCCGAGAAGCCCATCAAGGACCAGGTCGACCTCTTCACGCTCCCGAACGGCCGCCGGATCATCCTGCTCGCCCGCGGCCGCCTCGTGAACCTCGGCTGCGCGACCGGCCACCCCTCGTTCGTGATGACGAGCTCCTTCACGAACCAGGTGCTCGCCCAGCTGGCACTCTGGCAGAACCCCGACGCCTACTCCGTCGGCGTCCACACCCTGCCGAAGCTCCTCGACGAGGAGGTCGCGCGCCTGCACATCGACAAGCTCGGCGTGAAGCTGTCGAAGCTCACGCCCGTGCAGTCGGAGTACCTGGGCATCCCGATCGACGGCCCCTACAAGCCCGACTTCTACCGTTATTGACCGGTCGGGGTCAGGTGAAATTCCGCGCCTTTCGCCCCGCGTCGACCGCAGCGATCGGGGCCAGGTGGGGTTCCTTGGCCTTCGGCCTCCGGTCGGGGTCAGGTGAAAATCCGCGCTTTTCGCTCTGCGTCGACCGCAGCGATCGGGGCCAGGTGGGATTCCTTGGCCTTCGGCCTCGCGCCGCTCGAGCGGACCCGACAGGTCGGGGAGGTTTCCGCGACGGGGACGAGTGGGAGGCCGGCGGCGCCGGGGTCCTCCTCGCCGAGCCGCTCGACTGCCTCGCGCACGTCTGACCACGCCTCGCCGGCGTTCCCAGACCTGGAGGAGGACTGCCATGCCCGACGTGCGTCGCCTCGTTGTCCTGGTCCTGGCCCTGGCCCTGGGCGTCATCGCGGCCCTACCCGCTCGCACCGACGAGTCCGACGGCGAGGACGCGACCGGAGAGTTGCGGATCCACCTCGTCCGGATCCACGCACTGGTCCACGGCCGGACCGCGCACTTCGCGGAGGGCGGACCTCTCCCAGGGAACGACGAGTGGGCCGGGGTCCCGCCCCTTGCCGGACGGTCCGGCGAGGAGCCCCTGCTCCCTCTCGGCACGTGCGACGAGATCATCGAGCTCTTGAAGGCGGCGGTCCGTCCCGAATACTGGCAGGAGGTGGAGCGGGCGGACATTCGAAGCGCGGGCGAGAAGACGCTCGTGCTGAGGTCGAGCACCGAGGTGGCGCAGGAGGTAGCGGCCTTCGTGGCGGCCCTCGAGCGCCTCAACGCCCGGACGCTCACCGTCGACGTGCAGGCGATCCGCCTCGAACGCGACGAGGTCCTGGCGCTCCGGGCCGTGCCCAGTGAGGAGGCCCTCGACTCGGACCGCGTGGACGCCCTCCTGCTCGAAGCCGGCCGCAGCGGTCCCGCCGTCTCGGTCACGACGCACCCCGGCCATCCGGTCGGCGTGTTCGGGGGACGCCAGCGCACGTGGCTCGGAAGCGCAGACGCCCGGGTCGCAGAAGCATCGGCGATCGCGGACCCGATCGTGCACGCGGGGCACGTGGGTCTGAGCGTCAGTGTCGAGGCCGTGCCCGTACCGGGCCGCGACGAAGCCGTCGTCACGCTCCACGGCACGCTGTCCCGCCACGTCGAGGACCGCCTCGTCCGGACGGAGGCGACAGGCACACTCGAGCTTCCGACGTACGACGTCACCCAGGTGCGGAGCATCCTCACCCTCCCTGTAGGCCAGTGGTCGCTCGTGGACGGCGTCGGACCGGAGAGCAGAGACGGCGGCGTGTATCTGCTCGTCCGCGTGACACCCCACGTTCCGCCGCCCGTCCGTGCCGCGCGTACGTGCCGATCGATGCCGCTCGTGCCCGAGCAGGACGGAAGCACCTACGAGCTCGCCTACTTCCCGATTCCGGCGCTCACACACCCGATCGATCACCGAGACGTCTGGGGAACGCCCCTGGCCCCGTCTCGGAAGTCCCGGTGGGACGGTTCCTTGTGGGGGCACGGATGCGTCTGGCCCGAGGAGGGCACCGTCGATTTCCTCCGCGAGATGGGCGAGGACACGCTGTGGGAGGAGCCGGCATCCATCGAGGTCCGGGACGCGATCCTGCACGTCCGTCACACGCCGAGCATGCTCCGGGCGGTCGAGGCCTGGCTCTCGGCGCTTCGCGCCCATGCGCTCTGGACGCTCGAGACGACGGTGCAGGTCGTGGACCTGCCCGAGTCGACGGCGCGGGAGGTCGGGTCCGGCGGCCCCCTGGCGCGCGAGCAGGTGGTCGTCCTGAAAGAGGCGCTCTCGTCCGGCGACGCGACACGCCTCGCCGTCGCGCGTGTGCTCTCGCTCGTCGGATCGCGCAACTACGTCGACGCCGGACGGCGCATCTCCTACGTCCGCGACTACGACCCCGTGGTCGCGCAGCAGGCCGCGATCCTGAAGCCCGTGGTCGGGACATACCTCGAGGGCATCGAGGCGGAGGTGAGCGGAGGGCTCGCGTGCGACGGCCAGTCCATCCTGCTGGAAATCCGGATGCAGACACTCGAGGCGAAGGGCGAGTTGCGCTCGGTCGGGGTCCCGGGCGGCGGCGCCCTGGACCTGCCCGAACTCGAGACCTTCCGTGTCCGCACGTCCTGTCACGCGCCGCTCGGTGTCCTCACGGTCGCCGGCTCGTGGGCTGAGAACGGCCGACGCCGTCTTCTTCTCGTCACACCTCGGCTACGCAGATGATCGATCGAAGGCCGCGTCGGCCTCGGGACCGCACCCCGGCCCGCTGTCGGCCCCGACGTCACAGCCGAGGATCTCGCCCGTCTGGCTCGTGAAGAACGTACGGACGCCAGAGCGGCGGTGGTCGACGGGCCACGCCTGGCAGCCCCAGGTGGCCTCGTTGGCGGAGAGACCGGCGGCCTGCAAGCGCGGAGAGAGAACTCAGGGCCCCCCGGCGCGAGCCGCTTCGGGCACGCCGTCCGGCAGCGTGCCGAGGCGGCTCGGCGGCCAGTAGCGGTACGCGACCCGGCCCACGAGGTTCGCAAACGGCACGGCGCCGAAGTGGCGGCTGTCGCGTGAGCTCTCGACGTTGTCGCCCCGCATCCATACGTGACCGGGCGGCACGACCAGGTCCGTGCCGTCCCGCGCCTCGATCCGGTCGCCCGGGAGGCCTTGGACGCGCTTCACGTACGCGCGGTTCGCCCCATCCGGTGCGCGGAAGACGAGGATGTCGCCGCGCTGCACATCCTCGGGTCGCCACCCCCACTTCG
>JAUXCH010000759.1 GCA_030618975.1 Planctomycetia bacterium | reverse complement strand
GGATGCGATTCTCGTGAGTGAGGCGCTGGTCCGGGACGATACGTACACGTCGGTGCACATCGACATGTACGAGATCGAGATCCGCGAGACGAAGCTCGGTCGTGAGGAGTTCACGAACGACATTCCGAACGTCTCCGAGCGCGCCCTGCGAAACCTCGACGAGGACGGCATCGTCCGTATCGGCACGCGTATCGACTCCGGCGACATCCTCGTCGGCAAGGTCGCGCCGAAGTCGAAGAGCGAGCTCTCCCCCGAGGAGAAGCTTCTCCACGCGATCTTCGGCCGCGCGGGCGAGGACGTGAAGAACGACTCGCTCACGGTGCCCCCGGGCGTCGAAGGCATCGTCATCGAGACCAAGAAGTTCTCCCGCAAGGTGAACGTCTCCGAGGAGGACCGCCTCGACAGTCAGCGCCAGATCCGCGAGGTCGAACGCGACTTCCAGGTTGCCTACCGCAAGGCGGTCGATGCTCTTGTCGAGGCCATGCACGAGATGCTCGGCCGCACCCTCGTGGACCCCGTGACCCGCAAGCCCTTCACGGCCAACGGCGTGGAGGCCCTGCCCGAGTTGCGGGATCTCCGCGAGCGGCTCGCGCAGGCGATCCGCGGCGCCGGGCTGCGGCCCCAGGATCCCTTCCACGCCGTGGCGCGGAAGCACTTCATGGAGATCGACGACGCGGAGGCGTACAAGAACAAGCTCGTCAACCGTCTGTCACGCGGCGACGAGCTCCCGACGGGCGTGCTCGAGCTGGTCAAGATCTACATCGCGACCCGTCGGAACCTGTCGGTCGGCGACAAGATGGCGGGTCGGCACGGCAACAAGGGCGTGATCAGCCGCATCCTGCCGATCGAGGACATGCCGTTCCTCGCGGACGGGCAGCCGGTCGAGATCGTCCTGAACCCGCTCGGCGTGCCGAGCCGCATGAATGTCGGCCAGATCCTCGAAACCCACCTGGGCTACGCCGCCAAGCTCCTCGGCTGCCGCGTAAACACCTCGGTGTTCGACGGCGCGTCCGAGAAGGACATCGAGGCGAAGCTCCTGGAGGCCGGCCTGCCCACGGACGGGAAGGTCACCCTCTACGACGGCCGCACGGGACGCGCCTTCGATCAGGCCGTCACGGTCGGCTACCTGTACATGCTGAAGCTCCACCACCTCGTCGACGAGAAGATCCACGCGCGCGCCACCGGCCCGTACAGCCTGATCACCCAGCAACCGCTGGGCGGCAAGGCCCGATTCGGCGGCCAGCGCTTCGGCGAGATGGAGGTGTGGGCGCTCGAGGCGTATGGCGCCGCGAGCATCCTCCAGGAGCTGCTGACCGTGAAGTCGGACGACGTCGACGGTCGCATGAAGATCTACGAGTCCATGGTGAAGGGCGAGAACATCCTCGAAGCCGGCACGCCGGTGTCGTTCGACGTCCTCTGCAACGAGATCCGTGGCCTCGCGTTGAACATCGAACTCGAGAAGAGCAGCCTCTAGGCCGCCGGGACCCAGAGAAGAGGAGCACCACGATGATCGAGAGCATGTTCAACCGGGTCAACGACTACACGGCGGTCAAGATCAGCCTCGCTTCCCCGGAGACCATCCGGTCCTGGTCCTACGGCGAGGTCAAGAAGCCCGAGACCATCAACTACCGGACCTACCGCTCCGAGAAGGACGGCCTCTTCTGCGAGAGGATCTTCGGTCCCGAGCGCGACTGGGAGTGCTTCTGCGGGAAGTACAAGGGCATCAAGCACAAGGGCATCATCTGCGACCGCTGCGGCGTCAAGGTCACCCACAGCCGTGTTCGCCGCAAGCGCATGGGCCACATCGGTCTTGCCGCGCCGGTGGTGCACATCTGGTTCTTCAAGGCGATGCCGTCCCGCGTCGGCACGCTCCTCGACATGAAGACGTCGAGCCTGGAGCGTGTCATCTACTTCCAGGACTACGTCGTGATCGACAGCGGCGACACGCCGCTCGAAGACACCCAGTTGCTCACCGAGGAGCAGTGCCGCGAAGCGCGCGACAAGTACGGCGATGCGTTCGAGGCCGGCATGGGAGCGGAGGCCATCAAGGCGATGCTCCAGCGGATCGACCTGGAGAAGCTCTCCCAGGAGCTCAGGGCCGACCTCGAGGAGACGCGCAGCAAGCAGCGGCGCAAGGACCTCCTCAAGCGCCTGCGTACCGTCGAGTCGCTCGCCGACTCGGGCAACCGTCCGGACTGGATGGTGCTGGACACCGTCCCGGTCATCCCGCCGGACCTGCGTCCTCTCGTCCTTCTCGACTCGGGCAACTTCGCCACTTCGGACCTGAACGACCTGTACCGCCGGCTCATCAACCGGAACAACCGGCTGAAGAAGCTGCTCGACCTCAACGCCCCCGAGGTCATCATCCGCAACGAGAAGCGGATGCTGCAGCAGTCCGTCGATGCCCTGTTCGACAACGCGCGTTGCCGCCGCAGCGTCCTCGGTTCGAGCAACCGTCCGCTGAAGTCCCTGACCGACATGATCAAGGGCAAGCAGGGCCGCTTCCGCGAGAACCTGCTCGGCAAGCGCGTGGACTACAGCGCCCGTTCGGTCATCGTGGTCGGCCCCGACCTGAGGCTCCACCAGTGCGGGCTGCCGAAGAAGATCGCCCTCGAGCTCTACCAGCCCTTCATCATCCGCCGCCTCAAGGAGCTCGGCTACGCTGACACGATCAAGTCCGCGAAGAAGATGCTCGAACGCAAGGACGAGGAGGTCTGGGACATCCTCGAGGAGGTCACGCGCCAGC
>JAUXCH010000428.1 GCA_030618975.1 Planctomycetia bacterium | reverse complement strand
GGATCCACGTTCCGGGCGGCCCCTTCCTCTTCGGGCAGGGCCGCGAACGGAGGACCGTGGACCTGCCCGACTTCGCGATGCGGGAGTACCCCGTGACGTTCGCGGAGTACGCGGAGTTCCTGGCGGCGCTCGAGGCCGAGGAGGGGCTCGATGCCGCCGAGGCCAGAAAGCCCCACACGCAAAGCGAGACGTTCGTGGAGCGAGGCGAGGACGGGGTCTGGCAGACGCTCGACAAGATCGTGGAAGGGCCGGCGCGGGAGCGCTGCCTCGCCACCTACGGCGAGGGGTTCGAGGCGCGGATCCCGGTGATGGGCGTGAGCCACGACGACGCGGAGGCGTACTGCGCCTGGAGGACGCGCGAGACGGGGACCGAGTGGCGTCTTCCGACCGAGGAGGAGTGGGAGAAGGCGGCGCGCGGCGTGGACGGGCGGGCCTTCCCCTGGGGCGAGGTGGAGGTGGCGAGCATGGCGAAGTGCTCGCAGTCGTTCGACGAGATGGTGCAGCCGGAGCCGATCGGCGCCTTCGAGACCGCCCGCTCGGTCTACGGAGTGGGCGACGCGGTGGGGGGGATGTGGACGTGGACCGCCTCGTGGTTCGACCCCCGTCACGACTCGCGCGTGCTCCGCGCTGGCTCGTGGTTCGACGCTCCTACGTTCCTTCGTTGCGCGGTGCGCCTCAGGCTCGCTCCGCTCTCCCGGCTCTCGAACGTCGGGTTCCGGTGCGCCAGGGGCCTTCGTGCCCCCTGATCCTCTCTGTGTCCCCCCCTTGCCGCAGGATGGGGCTGCCGAGAGGCCGGGATCCGGGCTCCGAAAACGTCCGCCCTCGCGCGTGCTCCGCGCTGGCTCGTGGAACAACGAACCTACGAACCTACGATGCGCGGTGCGCAACAGGAACGAACCGATCAACCGGAACACGAACGTCGGGTTCCGGTGCGCCAGTGACCTTCCGCAAAGTTCGATAGAAAGGCCCGATGTGCGTCGTTCGAATGGACGGCGTGCCTGTGCCCCGAAGGCCCCAAGCCCGAGATTCCGGGTCGCCAGACAGTGCGGCCGAAGAGCGAAACGCCGGGGCGGGGGGAAGTAGGCCCGCAGGGCCGTACCGAGCGAGGCCGAACCTCCCTCCCCGGCACCCTCTTCCGGCGGCCCCGGGTGCCGGCGGCCCCGGGCCGCGGCCGAAGCCGGTCCCTGTCAGCGGTCGTGGTTCGTGGCTCGGATCCACCCGCCGAGCAGGCGGCCGATCTCGGCCAGGCGCTCGGCTGCGAACTGGTACTGCCGCTTCGACAGGTGACCCAGGTCGGTCGAGAGGCGCACGAGGAACCGGGCCTGGTCCAGGTGAGCCTGGGCCTCTTCCAGGGCCGCGAGGCGTGCCGGACCGCGCTGCCGGTTGGCTCGGATCGCGGTGCCCTGGAAGTCGAGCACGGCGCTCTCCAGACGGTTCGTCAGGGTGTGCCGCCTGGCCCGGGGGAACTTCGCCGTCTGCGGGAGGAGCCAGAAGAGGAAGTCGTAGGTGCGGACGAAGAGCGGGGACGTCGTTGACGGTCGTTCCATCGGGTGCGGATCTCCTCGAGAATCTGTCGTCGGAGTCGATTCGTGTTCGCGTGCTCGGCGTGCGAGAGCCAGGACCGGACGAAGGCCCGGGCCGCCGCGGGCGTCGTATGGCCGGCGGCCACCTCGTCTACGAGGCGCTTCGAACGTCGCCGGAAGCGTCGGACCGATGCGCCGAGCAGTCGCCGCCTGCCGTCCGGAAAGAGACGAAACCCCAGGAAGGGCACGCCGTCCGTGCACGGCGCGATCTGGGTCTTGCCGGCGTGGAGCAGGAGTCGCCGATCTTCCAGGCACTTCTCGAACGGGAGTCGCACCGCGCGTAGCGCTTCCTTGTCGTCGTGGAAGATGCGGAAGTCGTCCGCGTAGCGGACGTAGCCCCGGATGCGCAGGTCCTCCTTCACGAAGTGGTCGACCGGATCGAGGAAGACGTTGGCCAGGAACTGGCTGGTGAGGTTTCCGATGGGAAGGCCTTTCGGTCTCAGCAGCGCGAGGAGGTCGTCGCCCGGGAAGAGGGTCTTCGGCGCCTCGGCCTTCAGCACGTCCTTCCCATGGTCGAGGATCGTCGCCACCAGCGCGAGCGTGCGCCGGCAGCGCACCACCCGCCGGACGGTCTCGAGCAGGACCTCGTGGTCCACCGAGGGAAAGAAGCGCCGGACGTCGGCCCGGAGGCACCAGCGAAACCGACGGGTGAACCGGTGCGCGCGGGCCACCGCGGCGTGGGTCCCCTTGCCCTTGCGGCAAGCGTAGGAGTCGAAGACGAAGCGCCGTTCGAAGAGGGGTTCGAGGACGCCGACGAGAGCGTGGTGGACGACGCGGTCGTGAAACGGCGCCGCCGAGACCAGGCGTCGCTTGGGCTCCGTGACGACGAACGAGTGGTAGCCCTCCGGTCGGTAGGCGCCGCGCCGCAGGCCGGCCCTGAGCCCGACCACCTCGTTCTCGAGCTGGTAGTGAAACGCAGCCGCGCCGGGAGCCGTCCGACCCGCCCTCCGCGCCAGGCGCCACGCGCGGAGCAGGTTGTCGAAGGCGGAGATGTCGTCGAAGAGGTTCAGGGGGGTGCGGGGCACGCCGACGTGATACCGCGGGGGGCGGACCTCCGCGACGTCGGCCTACCCCGCGACGTCGGCCCTCAGCCGACGAGCCGGAAACCGACCGAAGCGAAGTGGTGATCGAACGCGAACGCGAGGCGGATCCCCTCGCGCCGCATGATCGTGAAGCTCGTCGCGTCCACAGCCGAGAGCTTGTGGAGATCACGTCGCGAGAAGTACTCCCAGGATCGCTCGAGGTCATCCACCGCACACGGGAATATCGTCAGCCGATCGACCCGGCCGAGCCGTTCCTTCCACGCGAGGGCCACGTCGCGGGTCGCATTGCGATCGAGGAACGTGAACGTCTCGAGGACGATGGGAACCGACGTGAACAGCCGAGCGCCGTTCTCGAGGAGCGTCGCCCAGAGCTCGCTGGCCTGCTCGTGGAAGGGATCACGCGTGAGGGCGAGAGCGATCCACGCCCCGCTGTCGACGAACACCGCCTCCCCCTCGCGCATCACGGTCGGTCGTAGATCGAATCGTGGTCCACGGAGGTGCCGCGTGGTTCGCCGTCCCAGAGCGCGACGGGCCCCTCCGTGCCGGCGGCAGGTCGCAGCCAGACCGTTCGGATCGCCTCACGCACGAGCTCGGCGACCGTCCGTCCGGAGCGTCTTGCGGCCTCGTGCAGCGCGGCCAGTTCCTCTTCGCGCAGGTACACTTGCGTCTTGACCATGTGTGTCAGGATACTGGTCTCGGTGACACACGTCAAGCGCCCTGTCCCCGGGCGGGCGACGACGAGACCGAAGGCGCCGAAGACGCGGGCAGGGCCGCCGCTTGCCTGGCGAGCGCGTCCTGTGGCGAGGGCCCAGGGGCTCCCGCTCCAGTTCGCTCCTCGGCTACAACAGCGTCATCAGCGCGATGCCGCCCACGGCCAGCAGCGCGGAGATCCACGCGCGTGCGTCGTGGTGTTCGCCGACGAGAGCGTGGTGGACGACGAGGTCGTGAAGTGGGGCCGCGGTGCGGGGCACGCCGACGTGATGCCGCGGGAGGCGGACCTCCGCCACGTCGGCCTTCAGCCGACGAGCCGGAAGCCGACCGAAGCGAAATGGTGATCGAACGCGAACGCGAGGCGGATCCCCTCGCGCCGCATGATCGAGAAGCTCGTCGCGTCCACAGCCGAGAGCTTGTGGAGATCACGTCGTGAGAAGTGCTCCCAGGATCGCTCGAGGTCATCCACCGCACACGGGAGAATCGTCAGCCGATCGACCTGGCCGAGCCGTTCCTTCCACGCGAGGGCCACGTCGCGGGTTGTTCGAGGTGGACCCGCTCCTGTGTCCGCGCTGCCGGGTCGAGATGGAGGTCGTGGCCTGCATCACCGACCCCGCCGTCATCGACGCCATCCTCAGGCACCGCCGTGAACATGGCCTCGTCTCGCCCTTCGAGGCGCGCGCGCCGCCGGCGGCGTAGTCGCCTCGCCGGTCGCGGTTGTCGTCGTCACCTTCGGGCGGGCCCCCTCGGCGCATCCTCTCGGGATGCGCCCCAGAGATGCGCCCCAGAGACCGCTGCGTGCCGCGTGCGGCTCCGACCCTGTGCCGGGCGGCGAGAGAGCGCTACGATGACCGCGTGGTGTCTCCGAAGGTCGTGGGCAGTCGTCAGGTCAGGCGCGGTGGGGGAGATGCAGATGCTGGCGGGGTTCCTACCGCGAGGCAGGACGATTGAATTGCCTATTCATCAACCTGGGCGATGTAGTTCCGCTGCGTGCTTTCGGCGAGGTTGCGAATGCGGAGGTCTGCGAGCATCCTCTGGCGTAGATTGGTCACGGGGACTCCTTTGCTGGCCCCGGGAACTGGTACTCCTTGGGCCGGACTTGGTTTGCGTTCGAAGGAGTCCCCGTTTTCCCCCGGTCGCTATCCAACGCAAGGGGCAAGGCCATGGGGAACGCACGGCGCGGGAGACAGCCGCACGAGGGGCCCCGGCCGATCCGTGCCCGATGCCCCGTTCCTGCCGCAGGGGCTGTTGGGCGAGCAACGGAGGCTGGTCGCTCGGCTCCCTCCGCTCAAGACGGCACAGAGTGTCCGAGCGGGCTCTGAGCTACCGCGAAGCGGTTTCGTTCAACTGTGATCCTGCTCGCTGCGGAGTGAACGGCGACAAGGGCACGTGCATCCTCATCCCTCTCCCGATACACGAGAACTGTGGCCTTGTGGGCACCGAGTGGAAGTGTATCTGCAAGTAGATAGCTGAGTTCTCCCGTCGGAGATGGGCCCGACGCATGCATCCTGCATGCATAGGGGGCGGTATGCGGCTACAGTTGCGCGATGACGATTACACGGATGCACATTTGAAATTGACATCGCGCAATCCTCCTCGTCCAGGCTGGCCTGGCGCACCCGAACGCTTGGCCTGGCATGATGGGCAGAGATTCCGTGTGCGACAGGAAGACGGAGAAAACCGTTGGGGGGGATCTGCCCGGGCCTACCTCAAACCTCCGCGAT